>PAHJ01000128.1 GCA_002705565.1 Geminicoccus sp.
TCGACCGGTAATGGTACCACTCAGAGGGACCAGCACCTGGGTCCGCGCGCCCTGCGGGATGTCTCAGCGGTCGGGCGGCGCATGCATATGGATTTTGAGCTTAATCCCTGGACAGCCGCTAAAATTGCAGACGTCGGTGATGTGCCATTTCCGCGCGCCAACGACAACGAGGCCTGCATCGAAGAAATCACCCGATTTTACACGGCGATCGACCAAGCCGGTGCGCGGCCAATTTCGATTGGTGGAGATCACTCGATTACCGGCGGGATTGTGCAGGCCATTGGTTGCGGCCAGATCACTCAGGGAGAGCCCGTTTGCTTCCTGCATCTGGACGCACACACAGATGTTTTCACCAAAGTCGATCACTTTTTGGGCGCAAAGAAATCAGCCGCGCACTGGGGGGCCTACCTCGCCGACCAGGGCAAGGTTGATCCCACCCACTCCATGCAGATTGGTTTGCGCGGTCACGCGCGCACGCTGGACTGGCTCCAACCCTCCTACGAATACGGCTACAACGTCGTCACCATGAAGGAATTCCGCAAGCGCGGTGTGGCCGACGTCGTGGCGCAGATCAAGGACGTGATGGCGGGACGGCCGGTTTACATTACCTTTGACCTCGACTGCCTCGACCCCACCATCGCCCCGGCGGTGTCCAACATCGAAGCCGGAGAGAAAGGCTTTGATATCGATGAAGCAGTGGCGCTGCTGCACGCGGTTCGGGGGATGAACATAGTGGGCGGGGATATCGTCTGCATGATGCCGACCAAAGACAGCCCCAATCAGATCACTGCGCTGACCGCGACGTCGGTGATGTTCGAGATGATCTGCATGGTCGCAGAGAACGTAAGCGGGAAATAAATCGGATAGACGGGCTCGCTGCACTAGCAGCCTGAGCAGGAAGCAGCGTGCCGCAACGCCTCAGGTGTCCTGACCAAACGGAACCGGCCCCACAAGGGGGCCGGTGCGCTTTGCGGGGGTATTTGACCCGACAGGCTTGCCGATCAACCCCGCGTCGTCACGCACTGTATTCAGCGATCGGTTCACCCAAGACGTCGAACTTCGGCACGATCCCTAAACCCGGCGCGTCTGAGGCTGTCATGAAGCCGTCGGCGATCACGGGGCCGCCGTCGGCGATTTCGATCGTGGCATACTCGCTGAACGCTGAGGACTGAAAGTGGCTCTCACGCGGGATCGAGTGGGCCAAGTGGGCGATGGCGGCGTCGGTGATCTCACCGCCCCAGGTGTCCTCGATGGTCAGGATGATTCCCAGCGTGGTGCAAACATCGCGCACGACCTTGGTCTTCGTGATGCCGCCCATACGGCTGATTTTAAGGTTGATCGCGTCCATGGCGCGGTCCTGATGGCCCTGTATGACTGCCTGCAGCGAGGTCATACACTCATCCAGGATCATCGGGTGATTGGAAAACGACCGTACCACGCGACAGGCTTCATAGGTCTCACAAGGCTGCTCAATATAGAGCGGCAGGTCATTGACGGCGGAAACAACGCGCACCGCTTCGTGCTGCATCCAGCCGCAGTTGGCGTCCGCGGCAAGTTTGTTGCCGGGCTGGAGCACGGATGTAACCTTGCGGATGCGCTCTATATCGACATCGGCGTCCGCCCCCACCTTCATCTGGAACTGGTTGAAGCCCTGCGCCTGATAGTCCAGAAGCTTCTGCTGCATGGCGTCTGGGTCAGCCCGTGAAACGACTTTGAACAGACGCACGCTATCCTGAAGCTTGCCGCCCAGCAGGGTATAGAGCGGCTGGCCCGTGTCCTTGCCCAGCAAATCCCAGCAGGCAATATCCAGGGCTGATTTTACGTAAGGATGGCCCTTGAGCGAGCGATCCATGACAGCGTTGATCGAGCCGACTTGGCGCGGATCCAGACCGACGAGGTGTTCGGCCAGCAGCATGATTCCCGTGCGTGCACCTTCGGCGTAGGCGGGCAGATAAGCCGGGCCCAGAGGGCAGATCTCGCCATATCCGGTAAGGCCGGTGTCGGTGGTGATCTCTACCACAGTGCTATCAAAGGCTGAAAAGCTTTGGTTGGACCAGGCGTACGAGCCTTCCTTCATCGGCAGACTAACGCTGTACAGGGCAATGCGTTCGATTTTCATGGGGGGCTCAAGCCTTTCATCGATTCCACAAAATGGGCGTTTTCGCCGCCTTCAGCTATACGCACACTTGAAGGTGCGGGGGAAGTCCCAGCGCGGCAACAAAAGCGGTTGTCTTTGCTCACTTTGTGTCGGTTATATACGCCTCGTAGACCAAAGTTCGAACAGAGGAGATCGTTCATCCATGAAGCCAGGTTATATCGTTGTTGATACATCAATCCACGACCTTGACGCCTACGAGGCCTATAAAGCCAAAGTGGTGCCTATCGTTGAATCCTATGGCGGAGAATACCTGATCCGAGGCGGTGATATGATCATCGACCAGGACGAGCTGTGGACACCCACGCGGATGGTGCTGCTCAAATTTCCGTCCGTTGAACGGGCAAAAGCATTCCTCGACAGTGACGAGTACGCCCCCGTTAAAGCCGTGCGACTGGGTGCGTCTAAGGCAACAGCGGTGATCGTCGAAGGCTTCTAGAGCCTCCAACGCGGTACAGCGCTAACCCGCGCGCTGGCAAGCCTGTTACGGTGGTGGGGGCAATTGATTACTCGGCCATCAGCACGATTTTGCCGGCGTCCACCCGACCTTCAAGCAAGTCGGCGAAGGCCTGTGCGCCATCGCGCAGGCTGCGCTGCTCCACCCAGTCGAAGCGGCCGAACGCCCCGTCAAAGATCGCCTGCGCAGTCTCACGGAAATCAGCTGCTGTGTAGGTGTAGGTGCCGCAAAAGGTGATTTCCTGCAAGGTCATGCGGCGCACGTCCAGGCCTCCTTCGGCCTCGCCCAGGCCAATATGCGCGATCACGCCGCCGGGCTTGACGATGGCGGAGGCAATCTTGCGCGTCGGTGCGAAGCCAACGGCGTCCATCACCAGATCTGGCGCGCGGCTGCCTGCCTCCTCGAAAGAGGCATGAAAGTCGAACTGGGGCAGATCGCGGCGAAGCCGTGCCAGCCGACCAGGGTTGGTTTCCAGCACCGTCACAGACGTCACACCCTGCGACGCAAGGCTGAGCGCAGAGCCGATCCCAATGGCGCCGCCACCCAGCACAACCGCGTGCATCTGATCCGCTGCGCGCTGGGACAGACGCAACGCCAGCTTCACGGCATGCCAGCCACAGGCCATGGGCTCGGTCAGTGCCGCGTGCCATAAAGGCACCGTGTCGGGAACGGTGACTAGGTTCCCCGGCGACATGGCAAGACGTTCAGCGAAGCTGCCTTCGCGTGGGGGCATAGAGATGATTTGTCGGTCCGGGCAGAGGTTGTCCCGCCCTTCCCTGCAGGCCTCGCACACCCCGCAGGAAACCAGCGGATTAACCGTCACGCGCCGCCCGGTTTCTGGACCTGCAGCAATCACCCCAGCGGCTTCGTGGCCCAGGATCAGTGGCGCAGGTCGGCGCTCGTCATGACCAAGGAAAGCGTGCATGTCCGAGCCACAAATGCCTGAGCAATCCAGATCAATCAGCGCTTCACCCGCGCGCGGCGCCGGGTCGTCTACGTCCGTGTAAACCAGCTTCTTGGGGCCAGTATAAACAAGAGCTTTCATTTCGCAGTGAACCCTCCGTCAACGAACAGGACCTGCCCCGTGATGTAATCACTCGCGGGCGAGCAGAGAAACAGCAGTGGTCCAACCATATCGTCCATCGTACCATTGCGACCGATACAGGTCTGGTCAGCCAGCGCCTGCGCTTTGACCGGGTCAGCGAACACCGGCCCAGTCAGTTCGGTTGGAAAGAACCCCGGCGCCAGCGCATTACACAAGACGCCGCGCGCGGACCAGGCTTCGGCCATCGCGCGNGTCATCTGCTCGACACCGCCCTTNGANGCGCCATAGCTGATGCCGCTGGCNAAGGCTCGGCGCGACTGCAANGANGCAAAATTCACGANNCGTCCCCACCCCCGTTCGGCCATTGCCGGCACAAACTGCTGAGCCAGGAAGAACGGTATGGTCAGGTTGAGACGCAGGGTCTGATCCCAGTCGGCGGGCTGCACGTCGTCGGCGTGAACTCGGGTGTTGACCCCAGCGGCATTGATCAGGATATCGGGCGGGCCGAAGGGCTTGGCGATCTCGGCTGCCAGTTCGGCACAGTCAGGCTGGGCTAACAAATCCGCCGCGACCACAGCAGTCTCACCAGGGGCTGTGTCAGACCAAGCATCCAGCGCAGTTTTGCGCCGTGCAACGCCAACAACCTGCGCGCCGTTTTGCGCGAGAATGCTGGCCGTCGCCTGCCCCAGACCGCTGCTCGCACCCGTCACGCAGGCGACCTTGCCCGCGAGTGAAAACAACGCCTGATCGGTCATGATTAGTCGTCCCCTTGAGCGCTGAGGTCAAAGTTCTCGCCCGGGAAATACTTGGCCAGGCGCACATCCGCGGCGCGGGCGTGACCTTCCATGCCTTCGAGCCGAGAGATCCGGGCCGTCGCCTGTCCAACTTGCTTCATGCCATCACGCGTGGCGCGCTGCCAGGTGACAACCTTCATGAACTTGTGGACCGACAAACCGCCCGTGTACTTCGCCGCACCGTTGGTGGGCAGAACGTGGTTGGGGCCAGAGGCTTTGTCGCCAAAGGAAACCGTGGTCTCCTCCCCCAAGAACAACGAACCGTAGTTGCGCAAGCGACCCAGCCACCAATCCAAATCTCTCGCCTGAACGGTCAGGTGTTCGGGCGCATAGTCATCGGACACGGCCGCCATCTCTTCGCGCGTGGAACACAGCACCACCTCGGCATAATCGCGCCAAGCCGCGGCTGCATTGTCTCCGTTCTGACCGGGAAGATCATTAATCAGCGCCGGTACGCGGCTGAGAACCGAGTTGGCCACCTCGCGGCTGTCGGTCACCAGCCAGACGGGCGAGTTGTAGCCGTGCTCGGCCTGACTGACCAAATCCACCGCGACAATTTCCGGATCAGCCGTCTCATCAGCTAGAATGAGACTGTCGGTCGGTCCAGCGAACATATCGATGCCAACGCGCCCAAACAGGATGCGCTTAGCCTCTGCCACAAACTGGTTGCCCGGCCCGACCAGAATATCGGCCTTGGGCAGGTCGAACAGGCCAAAGGCCATGCTGGCGACGCCCTGCACCCCGCCCATGGCCAGGATCTGGTCCGCGCCGCACACGTGGGCAGCGTGAATGATTGCCGGCGCTATGCCGACATCCTTGCGCGGCGGTGAGCACGCCGTGACATGAGACACACCCGCAACCTTCGCGGTGGTCACCGTCATGATCGCGCTGGCAATGTGGCTGTAGCGCCCGCCGGGGACGTAACACCCGGCAGAGGAAACGGGAATCAGTCGCTGACCGGCGACCAAACCCGGCACGATCTCCATCTCAACATCCTGCATGGTATCCCGCTGCTTCTCGGCAAAGCGACGCACGTTGTCGTGCGCGAAGGCGATATCGTCCTTGAGCTTCTGGCTCACCTGAGCTGACGCAGCGGCGATGTCTTCCTCGCCCAGCAATAAAGCGCCATCGTACTGGTCAAAGCGGGACGCGTACTGGCGGGCAACCGCCTCGCCTCCCTGCTCGATTTCATCGAGAATGCCTTTGACAGTATCGCTAACAGAGTCGGCTTCTTGGGAGGCCGTTTTTGCCGCGCGCTTTAGGTACTCAACAGCCACGAGCGCATCTCCTATTTATAGATTTCGGGTAGAAGGAAGGTTGAAACAACCGGAACAAAGGCGATCAGAAGCGTTACCAGCAGCATAAAGAAGACAAAGGGCACAGCACGCGCCGCAATCTTCAGCACTGACTCGCCCGTCAAGCCACTGACAACAAACAGATTCAGACCAAGCGGCGGTGTAATAAAACCGACGCCAAGCGCGGTAATCATCATCACGCAGAACTGGATTTCGTTCATCTCGATGTTGTCAGCCAGAGGCTTCAGAATCGGGGCCAGAATAACGATGTTGGGCGTCGTCTCCATGACGCATCCTGCCGCAATAAGAATCATGATCATCAGCAGGATCAGCAGGTAAGGATTGTCGGTAATGGAGGTCACACTATAGACAAAACCCTGCGGCACCCCCATCGCAGCCAGCGTCTGGGCCAGAGGCAAAGAGAAGGCGATAATGGGTAGTATGACGCCGTTGACCTTGGCCGAGCTGATCAACATGCTGGGAAAATCTGAGAGTTTCAGCGTTCCCAGCATGAAGCCCATGATGATCGTCACCACAACCGCCGTCGCCCCGGCTTCGGTCGGGGTAAAACGGCCAGAGAAAATACCGGCAAAGATGATGCCTGGCACCAAAAAGGCGTACCAACCGTCGCGCACCGCGACGCCCAGCTGCATCAGCCACTCACGAAAGCCAATCTGATTGCCGGACTCGTAGGCCATGCGTCGGTTAATGATGATGTTGGTCACCAAAATAGAGGTCAGAATGAGCACGCCCGGGATCAATGCCGCCTGAAACAGCGTTGATGCGGAAATGCCCAGCACCAGGCCAATGATGATGTAAGCGATCGACGGCGGTATCAGGATACCGGTACAGGCACCCGCGGCGACGAGCGCACAAGCGTAGGGGCGCGGGTAGCCGCTTTCAACCAAGCGGTCGATGGTCATGCGTCCCACAGCAGCAGCGCCCGCAGCATCCGAGCCTGAAATCGCGGAAAACATGCCGCACACCAGCACCGTCGCAGAGCCAAAACCGCCTCGGGTCCAGTTCGTCAGGGCTTCCGCCACGTTGAGGAACTTGCGGCTTAAACCCGTGCGCACCAGGACGTCGCCCGTCAGAATAAACAACGGTACAGCGGTCAGCGCAAAGGCATCGATGCCGTCGAACAAGGATTCACCCAACAGCGCCAACGGCAACACGTCGCTCATGACCATCATGGCCACGGCGCTGGCACCGATGGACGCCCAGACGGGGACACCCAGCGCGCACAGCGCGACAAAGAGAATCACAGGAAGATAGAATGACCAGCCCAGCTCAACGCTTTGCTGGAGTGTTTGCCACAGCATGCTGAACCTCAATCAAACAGTTTGTTGCCCTCAAAGGGCGGGCGGCCTTGGACCAGATCGCGCACGTCGCGAATGATCGACTGCACCAGGCGCAGCAGCACCAGTGCAAAACCTATAGGAACGGCCAATAGAAACCAGAACTTCGGCAACCGCAGACCGTCGGTCACTGAGCCGTATTTGACGCTGACTTGGACAGTCTCAAGCGACCAGTAGAACGCGAGGACCGCCACAAACAGCATGGCCAGATCGCCAAAGATATAGAGCAGCGCCTTCACGCGTGTCGGCACGTAGTGGAACAGTACGTCGATCCGGATGTGCGCGCGCTCCCGCACCGCTGCCGCAGCCGCGATCCAGGCCAGGTAGATGAAAGAGTAGCGGACGATTTCTTCGCCCCAGACTGAGCTGTACGAGAAAACCTCACGACGAATGACTTCCACCGCCATGGTCACCACCAGGATGACGTAAAATGTCAACAGCGCCCATTTCTCGATGTCTCGATCGAGCACGCCAATGAGAGACCGCACAGTCTTATCCTTCCCCACCATCCATGAACCACCCCTTATAAACCGAGTGGCACGCACGATTTACGAGTCAACGACCTAAACAAAAGGCCCCGCGCCCCTATTGAGGACACGGGGCCTCTGTATATCAGAGACTTAAGCGTCGTGGACGTAGTAACGACCGCGGGTGTTCGCACCCTCTTCAAGCTTGGAGAAGGCATCCATGGAGCCTGCAAGATCAACCTTGAACTCATCCCATTCGCTGCGCTGGTAACCGCCAGCGGCTTGCCACTCTGCCAGCTGATCGTCAGAGAGTGAGTGGAACTGAACGCCGGACTTGGCCAACTCGGACATCGCGAAGGAACGCGCTGCCGGAACCTTGGCGAGGTTCTGTTGCGAGGTCACTTCAGAGGCAAACTCGATGCCTTCCTGAACGTCGCCGGGCAGGCTGTTGAACCATTCGAGGTTACAGCTGAACACCTGGCTGTCTGGAACAGCCTGGGTGAAGGTGACGTGGCTCAGAATGTCCTTGAAGCCAAACACGTACAGCGCGCCAACGGACGGATCGAGAGCATCCGCGACGCCCTGCTTGATCGCAGAAGGCGTCTCGCCCCACGCGACTGGTGTCGGGTTTGCACCAACCATGCGGTAGTACTGCTGGAGCATCTTCGAACCCGGCACGCGGAACTTCACGCCGTCGAGGTCGGATGGAGACAGTACAGCGCCTGCGCCGCCCTTACGAACAGCAACAACGCGTGGATCGATGACCACGTAGAACAGCGGCTTAAAGCCTTTTGCTTCTACCTTGGGATGGACGTTGCTGATCCACGCGTCGGAGCTGACCAAGTTGGTGAAACGCTGGTTCGCGCCACAGAAGTAAGGCAGGTTGATCAGATCAACCGCAGGGGCGAACGGAGCAAAGTTGGACAGGGAGTGCTGAGCTGCCTGGATCGTGCCGCTCTGTACCTTCTGCACCAGAGCACCACCCGCGCCAAGCTGACCGCCCGGTGCGAGCTTCACGTACACTTTGCCATTGGTTGCGTTCTGGATGTTCTCTTTCAGGTCCAGCTGCATGATCGGGTAGCTGCGCGATGCGCCAACCACGTAGGCAGTTGCGATCAGCATGGTGTGATCCGCTGCCTTTTCCCGCTCTCGCTCTTCGGCTGCTGTCTGGGCAACCGCTTCTTCAGACCACAGTGTACCAGCAGCACCGGCAACCATCGCAGCGGTGAAGCTGCCAGCGGCGGTGAGCTTAAGGAAATTACGACGGGACGCGTTGTCCAGCTCGTTGGTATTGTCTTTCGATTTCATTAAAGAGACCCTCCCAGTCAAAAAGATTTGTAGAGCGCTTTCACTTACGGCTTCGCTGTGATTCAAACAGTAAAGTGGAGATAACAAAAAGCGCGCACGCCAGAACCAGAACCAGCATTTCGCCCACGTCTTGCAGCCAAACAGCGCCAAAAAAGGCGCCAGACGCAACGTTTGCGAAATAAAAAGCGAAGATAGCTATCGAAGCCAAGAGCGTCGTTATTGCCCAAGTTTTCATGTCGCCTCCCAACAACACGATGATCATCCACCGCCCCTACAGGGATCAGTTCTACGCCCCACTAAGACACAAACTCAGAATATTGCAAGCGCTTGCATACGGATTATCACAATTTATCCCACATTGCCCGATTTGCACTTGTCGGGATGATGGGGCATCAACAGGGGGTAAGTTCAAACTGCCTGACTTTAGACAGCTTGGCTATTACCTGCCGAATAACAGAGAGCCCATGATCGCGAAACCGCCAACCCTTGAAGACGTCGCTCAGGCCGCCGGTGTATCGGCGGCAACAATCTCGCGGTGCATAAATACACCCGAGCGCGTCGCTAAAGGCACGCGCTTGCGCATCCAGGCCGCGATAGATGCGCTGGGCTACACCCCGAATTTCGGTGGTCGGGCCTTGGCGACGCGGCGAACCAATATCATCGGTGCTGTTATTCCTTCGATGGCCAATTCCGTATTTGCCGGGGGAATCCAGGCGTTTCAGGAGGTGTTGGCACGAGAGAAAGTGACGCTGCTGATCGGCTCAACGAACTATGACCCCGATTATGAATTTGAGCAGATCCAAACGCTGATTTCCCATGGCGCAGACGGCATGCTGCTGGTGGGCAGCAAGCGACCCGATCGCACGCAGCAGTTTCTGAACTCCCGCCGGATTCCGACCCTCAATGTTTGGTGTTTCCGCGCCGATTCAGACCAGCTCTACGTGGGCTTTGACAACTTCACAGCGGGCGAAGATGTCGCAAAGCTCGTGCTCGAGTATGGTCACAAGACGGTGGCAATTGTCTCCGGCATCTGCGACGGCAATGACCGTGCTGCGGATCGGCTCGCAGGGATGGAGCGCATCATAAACCAGCCGGACAACGGCGCGCGGATCGTGATGGTGCATCAGACCAAATACAGCTTCGACCATGCCGCCAAAGCCTTTGACACCGTCATCGCCCAATCCCCTCGTCCCACGGCTATTCTCGCTGGCAATGATGTCCTTGCCGCTGGCATGATCCAGCGCGCCAAAGCGCTCGGGTTTGGGGTGCCGGGGGATGTGTCAATCACGGGCTTCGATGACATCGCCCTCGCCCAGTTCGTCGATCCGGGCCTGACCACCGTGCGCGTGCCACAGGTGCAGATGGGCCAGCGGGCTGCAGAAGAGCTGTTGGCTGAAATTCGGGAGCCGGGGTCAGGGCACAGTGTTGAGCTGCTCACCCATATCATCAAGCGCGGCTCGCTCGCGCCACCTGCGTAGCAGCGCGCTACTCTGCCTCACGCGTCGCTGAGGATCTCGGAGGAAGCCTGCTCCACGTTGGTCAGCCCCGTCATCGCCATGGCAATGGACAGTTCATCGACCACGCTGCTCCAGTACTCCGCCAGACCGCGCTCCTGCCGGGCCGCAATCGCGAATTGAAGCGGGCGCCCCAGAAAGGCAAAGTCAGCGCCCAGGGCGAGCGCCTTCAGCACATCCTCACCCGAGCGCAGGCCGCTGTCGAAGAAGACCGGAAACGATGGCCCCACGGCCGCACGCACACGGGGCAAGGCCTCAATAGGAGACACCCCGCCATCGAGCTGTCGTCCGCCGTGACTGGAAACCTGGATCGCATCGACGCCGCGCTGCTTGAGTACAAGCGCATCGCGCGGATCCAGCACGCCCTTAACCACCAGTGAGCCCGGCCAGAGGTCACGCAAGCGATCAAAGAAGCCCCAGTCTGCACCCGCCCGGCTCTCGGTCCGGTCGAATACAAAGCCTCGCGCCTGATCTTTGGGGCCAAAATTACCCAGGCTCGGTGCGCCACGGACCAGTGTAGTCAGTGACCACTTCGGGTGCAGCGCAAAGTCGGTGAAGGTCTTGGGGCCCATGCGGAAGGGCATCTTGAACCCCTGCTTGAGCTCACGCGGTCGGCGACCAACTTCAGGCACATCGACCGTCAGTACGAGGGTCTGATACCCAACCGCTTTAGCCCGCTCGACCAGCTTGATCGTACCCGCCCCGTCACCGCTGTAATAGAGCTGGAACCAGGCTCGCCCCTGCGCCGCGTCCCAAACCTGCTCCATGGAGGTTGAGGCGACGGTCGAAAGCCCATGGGGCACCCCTTCTCGCGCCGCCAGACGCGCCAGCAGCAGATCCGCCCCCGGCCAGGCCAGATTACACATGCCCATGGGCGCAATTCCGAAGGGCAGGTTCATATCCTGCCCCAGGATGGTAGTCGCTAAGCGTCTATCCCGCACATCGCGCAGGATGCGTGGCTGCAACTGAGTGGCGCGCAGGGTCGCCCGGTTGTGGGCTTCGCCTGCTTCCTGACCCGCTGCGCCGTCGATGTAGTCAAACACCAGGCGCGGCAGCACCCGCCGCGCCCGCTCCCGCGCATCAGCGGCATCCGTCAGAGGGCCACCCAACATGCCAATCAGGCCTTTACAGCGCCCATGAACCGATCGCGAATGGTAACAGGATCCATGGTGATCACTGGCACCTTGATGTTCCCAGATTCGCACTTGGACACGATAATGGTCATCTTATCCGATGCGATCGCATCCTTAACGGCCTGCACGGTGTCTTCCGCGCTACATTCGACGACAGTCTCACAGCCACAGGCCGAGGCCACTGCGGCAAGTGAGGTTTTCTTGCCCGCATAGGTCGGCTGGTCACCGGTCGAGCCATAAGAGCCGTTGTCGATGATCAGCAGGATGAAGTTGTCGGCCACGTTGTTGGCGATCGTCGGCAAAGTGCCGAAGTTGGTCAGGACCGAACCATCGCCGTCGATGGAGATCACCTTCTTGTCCTGCGCCAGTGCCAGACCGAGCCCAATCGAAGAGGCCAGCCCCATGGTGCCGAGCATGTAAAAATTGGTCGCCCGGTCATCGATCAGGTGCAGCTCCTGACTGGGCAGCCCAATGTTGCAGATGACCAGATGGTCCGCGAGGGTCGGCGCGAGTTCACGTAAAATGTCAGAACGGATCATGGCTTAGTACCCCTTCCAGAAGGTTGCATCGGTCAGGATCGCGACCGGCTTATTACACATGAAAGTGTACTTCAGAATCTTGTCCAACTCCTCCACGTCCTCTTCGCGGTGGAAGTGGTAAGTCGGGATATTGAGTTGAGCCAGCAAAGCCTTGGTGTGCACCGCCATCTCCACCTGACAAGCCACCGGCTCGCCTAACTCACCGCGGTAGGAGATCAGCATGGGCAAGGGCATGCGGTAAAACTGGGTCAGCGTCACCAGCGTGTTGATGGTCACGCCAATCGCCGTGTTCTGCATGATAATTGCTGGCCGCTTGCCGCCCATGAAGGCACCGGCACACAGCCCCATGCCCTCGTCTTCTTTGTTGGCTGGGATGTGGTAGATGTCCGGGCTTGCCTCGACAGCATCAATCACACCAGCAAGCTGCTTACACGGCACGGTTGTCACGAATTCGATGTCGTTCGCGACAAGATCGTTCACAATCCTTGTGTTAATATCCACCCTGATTTCCCTCAATTTCTCATCAATGTAAGCGCTTGCATAACACGGGTCGCAGGTTTCGGAAAGCCAGCGTGACAACGAATCAGAGGCGCAAATTTGCGATATCTGGTAACAGGATAAACGGTCCTCTTGCCAGCGCGATCTGGTCAGTCAACCCATGACAGGATGGGCCCGTGGGAACTAGCGCGCCAGCGACCCTCAGAGGACGGTGGCCGAAGACTGAGGTACTGGAACGTGAGAAGGGGCGCGACATGTTCGAATTGAGCGAAGAACAGCAGCTGATTATCGATGCCGCAACGGCCTTTACTGATGACCGCTTGCGGCCCAATGCCGAGCACTGGGACCAGAACCGGATCCTTGATCGACCGGTGCTCGAAGAGCTTTGCGCGCTGGGTTTCGGGGGGATTTATACCGGGGAACAATACGGCGGCGCGGGTCTGGGGCGGCTCGACGCGGCCATCATTTTTGAGCAGTTGTCCAAGGGCTGTGTCGGCCATGCGACCTTTCTGACTATCCACAACATGACAGCGTGGATGGTGGACCGATTTGGCAGCGATGAGCTGCGCGCGCGCTATGTCGGACCGATGGTGCGGGGTGAGATGATTACGTCTTACTGCCTGACAGAGCCGAACAACGGCTCAGATGCCGCCAATCTTACCACACGCGCGGATCGAGACGGCGAAAGTTACGTCATCAACGGCTCCAAAGTGTTCATTTCCGGCGCTGGGTTCTCTGATCTCTACATCGTCATGGCCCGCTCCGAGGGACCAGGGCCCAAGGGCATTTCAGCGTTTCTGGTGGAACGAGACACACCGGGGCTGAGCTTTGGCCCCAATGAACGCAAGATGGGATGGAATGCCCAACCCACGGCTATGGTGACCTTTGACAACTGCCGAATCCCAGTCAGCAATCGCCTGGGCGATCCCGGTCAGGGCTTTAGCTTTGCCATGCAAGGGTTGAACGGTGGCCGGGTCAATATTGCCGCCTGTTCCCTGGGCGGCGCACAGGAAGCGATGGACCGGGCCTTGCGCTACAGCCGCGAACGCAAGCAGTTCGGTCAGGCCATTGGCGATTTCCAGAACACGGCCTTCAAGCTCGCTGACATGGAGACCGCGCTCCATGCCGCGCGTCTGTTCCTTTACGCTGCGGCGCAAGCCATGGACACCGGCACCGGCGACATCGCGAAGCAGAACGCCATGGCCAAGCGCTTTGTGACCGATGAGTGCTTCGAGGTGGCGAACCAGGCGCTGCAAATCCATGGCGGATACGGCTACCTGTCGGACTATGGGCTGGAACGGATCGTCCGGGACCTGCGGGTCCATCAGATCCTTGAGGGCACCAATGAAATCATGCGCGTGATGATCTCGCGCTCGCTCAGTCAACAGGTGGCGTAGCGACACCCTTCCTGTGCATCAAAAGCGCAGCTCATAGGCAACACGGCCGATCAGACGATGCTCTCGGGGCGCGTGACCGTGGTGGTCGCGGTAGCGGCGTGTGAAGTTTTCAGGTGAGGAGAACCCGCAGGCAAGCGCGACTTCCATTACCGGCATGTCCGTTTGTACCAGCAGCTCCCGCGCTTTTTCGAGCCGCAAACCGAGATAATGGTGAATGGGCGTATGGCCAGTGTGGCGACGGAACACCCGTTCCAGACGCCGTTGCGATACGCCGAGCATGACACAGATTTGCGGGATGGTGATCAAGTCTTCGAGGTGCTCAACCATCAGTTTTTCAGCCAGCCCGAACAACACGGGCGGGTTATGCTGGTCCTTGGCAGCCGAGCGATCACCGGCCAACGCAACAGGATCGAGCAAATAGGCCGCAACGCGTTGCCGAGCCACGCTGCCCCAGTCAGCCTCAACCACACCAAGGGCACAGGTTGACGCCGCAATCCCGCCTGCACACGAAATCGCCAGACGATCCGACACCACCGCATCATCACACACCTCGGTCGCCTGATACAGCTCAGCCAGTGCCTGGCGATGCTCAGGATGCACCGTGACGCGCCCTTCGGTCAGCAAACCCGCCTCCCCGAGCACAAAAGCGCCTGTGTCCAACGCAACAAGCCGCGTCCCACGTCGGCTCCACCTGCGCACCGTCGTCAGGACGCTGGCGCTTGCCATGGCCTCAGGGCTCCATGAGGTTGAAATCACCAGGTAATCGGGGGGCGGGCCCTCACCGTTCAGCGCTTCTACCTGCAAGACTGCGCCGTTTGAGGCCAGGACCTCGCCCGCTTCCTGTGCGTGAAACGTCCAGGCGTAGCGTCGCCCGAACAGGTAGTTCGCCACGCGCAGCGGATCGACGAAATTCATCGTCGCTGCCATGTTAAAACTCCCCGTGACCAGCACCACGAAGGTGCGCAGATCGCCGTTTCGGGACTGTTCCATCAGCGAAGGTCTTTGACCGCTTTCATATGGGCAACGATCAAGGCGTCGCGCTTGGTGCTGAGCGCCTCGACACCACGGCCCTTGGCCTCCTCGGCGACGCCCTGCCCAAGCTTTTCGGCAACCTCAGCCGTGATCTTTGGCGCGCCCAGGTCGTCCCACCAGCGGTGAAAGCTGTCCGCGTAACGGTTGCAAAATTCGGCGAGCCCGCCGGCTCCCGCGCCCAGTGAAAACAGCATGTGCGGCCCCATTGCGCCCCAACGCAGACCCGGCCCGGCCCAAACGGCCGTATCGACGTCCTCGACACTGGCAACGCCTTCTTTGACCAGATGGATCGCTTCTCGCCAAAGCGCGGCTTGCAGGCGGTTGGCGACGTGACCGGGAACCTCTTTGTTAACGCGAATAGTGACTTTACCCACCTCACGATAAAAGGCCTCTGCATCAAGCAGCGCGGCCGGGTCCGTCCGCTCGTTGCCAATGACTTCGACCAGTGGCACCAGATGGGGCGGGTTGAAAGGGTGACCAAGGATGAACCGCGCCGGGTTAGTCCATCCAGCCTGCATTTCCTTGACCATCAACCCAGAGGCCGAAGACGAAACAATAGCGTTCGTTTTCAGGTGCGGCTCGATGCGCCGGTAAAGATCCAACTTGATCGGTAGGCGTTCCGGAACGTTTTCCTGAACAAAATCAGCCTCCCGCACGGCCTCTTCAGGCGTCTGGGCGAAGCTCAAAACCCCACGACGGCCGTCTACGGCCAAACCAATTTCGACCAGTGTCGGCCAGGCTTTCTCGACGTAATCGGAAACGTCGTCCTGAACCGTGTCAGAAACGTCGAAAACACAGACATCCTTGCCCGCAGCCAGAAACAATGCCGTCCAGCTTGCGCCAATAACGCCCGCGCCCAAAACGGCTGTTTTCTCGAAGTGTGTCATCAGAACAATCCCGGATTGAGCGGCGAAGCGGCGGTCATACCGCCGTCAATGGTGAACAACTGGCCCGTCGCAAAGCCAGACTCGTCAGAGGCCAACCACGTCGCCATCGCAGCAATGTCAGAAGGCTCGCCAAAGCGCCCTGCCGGGTGCCGGGCCAGTGCATCGGCCTTGGCGGCATCCGGATCAGCCGCAGCGGCAAAAGCGGCATCTGCCATTCCAGTCATGATCCAGCCCGGACAAATGGCGTTGCACCGAACCGCCGGGCCATGATCAACGGCAATCGAGCGCGTCAACCCGTGAACAAAGGCCTTGGAGGCGTTGTATAGCGCCAGGCCGGGGTCGGCTGTGGTGCCTGAGATCGAGCCAATATTGATGATGGACCCGCCCTTGGTCATTTTCGGGATGAAGGCCCGGCACATGAGAAACACGCCCTTGGCATTGGCCCCCATGAGCTGGTCCCAATCAGCATCAGTGGTGTCGAGCACAGTTTTTTCGATCTGGACCCCAGCATTGTTGACCAGCACGTCGAGCCCCTCCGCGCATTCAGCAGCAAGCACCTGGACAGCTTCGCCATCGGAAACATCCGACCCATACCACTGAAAATGCGCTGGTAGATCGCCAGGGCGTTCGCCTCGGCCAGTCAGGGCAACCTGTGCGCCTTCGCTGTGGAACCGATCTGCAATGCCCCGCCCAATGCCCTGCCGACCCCCGGTCACCAGAGCGCGCTTGCCCGCTAGTCGCTCGTTCATCATCTCATCTGCCTTCCTCTGCTGCACGATCATAGATGCTGGCTTAAAAGCCGACCTGATCGCCGCCTTTGAGCCCCAGCCGTTCGCGCGCCTGCGCCGGCGTTGCGACTTCGAGGCCAAGGCTTTCCACAATGGTTCGGATTTTCTGCACCTGATCAGCGTTACTCTGGGCCAGCTTCCCCGGTCCGATATAGAGGCTGTCCTCCAGCCCCACACGCAGGTTTCCACCCAACATCGCGGCTTGCGTGCCGAAGTTCAATTGGTGCCGACCTGCGGCGAGCACTGACCATTCATAGTCATCGCCAAACAGCTTCTGCGCAATGGTGTGCATGTGCATCAGGTTGTCGAGATCTGCCCCAACCCCACCCAGAACGCCAAAGACCATCTGTACGAAGAACGGCGGCTCGACCCAGCCCTGGTCCATCAGCCAAGCAAGATTATAGAGGTGACCCAGATCGTAGCATTCGAACTCGAACTTGGTACCGTGGCCCTGCCCCAGCTCTTTGACCACGTATTCCATGTCCGCGAAGGTGTTGCGGAAGATGAAATCGCGGGTCATTTCGAGGAACTCAGGCTCCCAATCATACTGCCACTGGCTATACTTATCCTTCATGGGGAAGATGCCGAAATTCATCGAACCGACGTTCAGTGAAGCCATCTCCGGGCTCGCCGTCGCAGCCGCGCGCAGGCGCTCTTCGCGCGACATGCCAAGACCGCCGCCGGTCGAGACATTCATGACCGCGTCAGTGGACTGTTTGATGCGCGGCAGGAAGTCCATGAACAAATCCGGGTTGGGGTCGGGCCGTCCGTTTTCTGGGTTGCGGGCGTGCAGATGGATGATCGACGCCCCCGCCTCAGCTGCCTCAATCGAAGCCGTCGCGATCTCGTCTGGAGTGATGGGCAGATGCGGGCTCATCGTTGGGGTGTGGATGCCGCCCGTGACGGCACAGGTGATAATGACAGGTTTAGCCATAGCGCTGTTCGGATCGCCCCCTTTAAAGCTTCATTTGCTGAACTTGCGCCGACAGGCCGCCATCAAGCACCCAGAGCTGCCCGGCGGCATAGCGCGCCTCGTCCGAAGCCAGCCAATTGACCAGATTGGCCATATCTTCTGGGGTGCCGTACGTGCGCATCGGGTGAACATCCCGTACAGCCTGTTGCAGGCTGTCGATGCTGCCGCCGTCCCCTCCGCTGCCCTCGCCCTCAAAGAACGACTGCAGCATGGGTGTATCGACGTAACCCGGGCAAATGGCGTTGACGCGGATGCCTTCAGGGCCGTGGTCGCAAGCCATGGCCTTGGTCAAAGCATGCACTGCGCCCTTGGTCGCGCAGTAGGCCGCCAGCCCCGGATCAGCGATGAAACCATCATAGGAGCCGAAGTTAATCACCGAAGCCCCGCCTGCCGCATTGGATTTGCGAAGCAGTGGCAGGGCGTATTTTGAGACCAGAAACGTTCCAGTGACGTTAACGGCAAATATCTGGTTCCACTCGTCAAGGCTGGTGTCTTCGATGGTCTTTTCGATCTCCACGCCCGCAGCGTTCACCAGAATATCAAGCGCTCCGCTATGCTCGGCCACGTGGTCAAAGGCCGCCTTAACGCTTGCCTCTCTGGTCACGTCGAGTTGCAGGAAACCCCGCGGCGCATCCCCACTTTCCAGCGAGCCACCGGCGGACAAATCCGCTGCGTAAACCGTGGCTCCTTCGCGCTTGAATCGTTCACAGATCGCCCGGCCAATACCACCCCGACCACCGGTTACCAGCGCCGTTTTACCGTTTAACATCATGCCGCCAGCGCCTTCTTGTATGCATCGAGCACCAGCCCGTGGAAGTGGTGCACCGCGTGCTCGGACTTGCCCGAGCCGTCGGGGTCGTGAACGATCCGGCCCTGCTGGAATGCGGGTGTGCTCATGCCGCGTTGCACACTTTCCACCAGGTTGATGTCTTCGACCTGCAAGACCTCATCGAGGTAACGAATAGCCTCAACCTCGGCTTCATCCGGGGTCGGCTCCAGCAGAAAGAAGTCGTAGGTCTCCAGCGTGCGGTCAGGGCCAACGGGAATGATGTTGAGAATGATCATCGACGGCCGTCCGGGATAGCGCATGATGCAGGTCGTCGGGTAGAGCCACCAGACCGCATGCGTTTTCACAGCGGCGTTGGAGACATCATAGGCGGTGTTCGAGCCCTGCCCCGCATCGGCCATGTGGCTGGAATAGATGCCGTGGGTCGTGACCTTGTAGGTGTCCATATCGACCAGCGTGCAGAAATCCTTATGCGCGGTGGGACAGTGGTAGCACTCCAGAAAGTTATCGACGACGTTCTTCCAGTTGGATTTGATGTCGTACGACAGCCGATGGCCAAAGGTCAGCTCCTCAACCTCTGGCGCCCAGTACATGATCTCCCGCCGCAAGTCGCCGGACTGCTCAGCCAGCGGGGCCGCGTGGGGGTCGAGGTTGACGTAGACAAAGCCGCAGAACTCTTCGACCTGCACCTGATCGAGGCAGATTTCCGCCTTATCGAACCCCTTTAGCGAACCGGTATGCGGCGCAACGGCGAGCTGGCCATCCAGTTTGTAGGCCCAGGCGTGGTAGGGGCACATTATATGGTTCAGCGTGCCCTCACCCTGAAGCAGC
>PAHJ01000129.1 GCA_002705565.1 Geminicoccus sp.
TTATTTCACAACGTTGTTATGTCGTCAAAATGGCCGTCTTCGGGCGGCTCTGGATCCGCGCAATTCGGTGCGAGCGTCTCGTCAGTTGTGCCTAGATGTGCATGGTTAACTGAGGACGCCAGTGACGATGGGTCTTTGAGGTCAGGGGGTTAGTCAGCCAGCCGGGTTAGCATAAGAATGAAAGGGTCTAGGCTGCCCGCCAGCCCCTTTTCCTCGCCCTCTTTGACGTGCAGAATCTCGAAACCCCGTTCGAGAAGCATCATTTCAAACTCGCTGCGTGTGAAATAGACGTAAAACCGACCCATGGCATCCCGATGCGCGCCTTCGCCGGTTTTCATACCAAGGTGAAAGATACCACCCGGCTTCAATGCCTTGGCTATGGCATCAAGGTAACGCGGAAAGGTATCGCGGTTGGTGTGCAACAGCGCAAAGTTGGCCCAGATTCCGTCAAAGGCCGCCTGCTGATCCAGCCAATCAAAATCAGCGTGCACAGCGGTCACGTTCGGGATCTTTTGCACCAGAGATATCATTCCCTGCGATGCATCCAGCGCGGTTGCATCTAGCCCAGCCACCGCCATCGCGCGCGCGGCTTCCCCCGGACCACAGCCCAGATCTAAAACAGAACCACCCGGCGGTACGGCGTTGATAAATCGGAGCAACGCAGCTCCGGGCGTCAGTGTTTCAGTGAGCTTGACGTAATCTTCGAACTTGGCGTCATAGACAGCAATAGTTTCCCGATCCATGGTGGCAGCTCCTCTCTATCGGCGCAAAAGGTACCGCACGTTACCCCAAATCCAAATGCTGTGCGAGAGACAGGGCTTGATCCCGGTTCGCCTCTCTGGTCTGAGTGACACGGGAAGGCACCTTTGAAAGGCCAGAGGCATGACGTTGGACACCATTGTTGATCTAAAAACACACCCGCTCGCAAACCCGGGGTTTCAAGCGCAGGCGCGGAGGGCGCTCGATAAAACCGGCGTGCTGACACTTTCCGGTTTTTTGCAGCCAGACGTCCTAGCGCAGTTGAACGAAGAAGCCGCACGCCACGAGCACAAGGCCTACTTTGCTCAGTCCACCCACAACGTCTACCTGACCCCGCCGGACCCGGACTTGGGTCCAAAGCACGTCTTTAATCGGCAGGTCGTGTCAACAAAGGGCTGTATTTGCGATGACCAAGTCGAAGCCGGCTCGCCGCTTCGCACACTCTACCACGCGGCATCGTTTCAGGCGTTCCTGTGCGCAGTTCTGGGTGAAACAGCCCTCCACCCCTACGCTGATCCACTGAGCAGCATCAATATTCATTACGCCCCTGAGGGCAAGGAACTAGGCTGGCACTTTGACAACTCCGAGTTCGCTATCACGCTGCTGCTGCAAAAACCCAGTGGCGGAGGCGGCTATGAATACATTCAGGATTTGCGGGACGCCAAGCGGGGTGAGATGAACTTTGACGGGGTTGAAGCCGCGCTCGATGGTCGTCTGGAGCCCACCCGGTTGGACATTCAGCCCGGTACGCTGGTCCTCTTTCGTGGCCGAAATGCCTTGCACCGCGTGACTCCAACACAAGGCGACATCACGCGGTATTTGGTGGTGCTGGCCTACAATGGTGAGCCCGGCGTGGCGCTCTCTGAAAACGCGCGCAAGACCTTTTACGGACGGGTCAGTTGAGCGCCTGAAGCAGCAGGAACGCGGCGCAAATCACCACCACGTTAACCAGTGAAAACGGCAGGTTTAACCGCCAAGCCACGCGCCAGTTGGACAGCTCGGTCATGCGTCCCATCAGGATCGATGACGCCGACACGGGCGAGGCGTTCGTGCCGGTCCCCCACAGCGCCATCATCATCACAGCAAACTGCCACGGCTCCAGTCCCAGATCAGCGGCCACGAACAGCGTGGTCAGCAAGATGACCGACACCAGAGGATGCATGCCCAGCACACAGATGATGAAAAAGCCAAGAATGCACGCCAGCAAAAGTGCGGGCTCGGACCAGCCGAGGATGGTGCTCAGGCTTTGCCCGGCTTCCCCCAAACGCTGAGCCAGCACGCCTTGAATGCCAATGGCAAAAACGTTGGCGGCGGCGAAGAGCAAAGCCTCCCCCCGCAGCGTAGGATAGTGCGCGAACACCTCCCCAACGCTGCGCACCGGCCCGTGCGCCTTTGACCCAACCTCCCGCCGGATCGTCCAAGCCCAAGACAGACCAAACACCGGTGCGGCCAGCGCCAGCGCGACCGGGATGCGCAGCTTGAGTACTGCAACGGCGACAAACAAAACGGAGAACAGTGTCAGAATGATCAGGCCGGCACGCACCAGAGTGGCCCGGAGACCCAACCGCAGCGCGACCGGCTCGCGGGCCAGAAACAGCGCGCGAGCTTTGGCGGCGCTGGGGTCCAGGCGGCGATAGATGCCGTCAAAAACCCACTGCGCCACTAACAGTGCACCGCCGAGTACAAAGCCGCCCAGTCCCACGTCTGTCCACCGCACGCCGTCAACACTGGCCAGAATGACTGCCGTTCCGACGAAGAGCGGCGACCAGGATGTTGCCAGCATGAACCCCTTGGAAACAGCTTGTAGCAGCCTCTCTCGCAACGGCTGGGGGGTAGTCTGGGGCTGGATGAGAGGCGACATGAGGCCGAAAGCGGCGATGTTGAAGGCCGAACCCAGAACGTAAGCCACCAGCATAATGGATACTGAGCGGCGGCCACCGGGCATCCTCATCGCACGCTCGCGCAATTCCAGCAGAGACGGGCTTTGGGTCGCCTGCACCTGTAGCCAGACGATCGACGCGAACAGCAAGAGATATTGCAGGTTCCGAACCAGACCTTGATAGAGCACCTTCAGGCTCTCAAGCCCTAGCCCCGAAACAGCCACAATAGCGGTAATTCCCAAGCTGAAAAGGATCAGCGAGGTCCACACGTGCAAGGGCTTCACCGACCGAATTTCAAGCGCAACAAAACCCAGCATCAGCGCCACACCAACCGCAGACGCCAGATCCTGCCACGACGAACCCGGCTCGGCGAGCAGCGCGATAACGGCCGCCACGCCTACGCCGAAAAAGCTCAGACCAGAGAGGGGCGCACGCACGACGTGACCTAAGCCTTACTATTCACAAGCTGCTGGCCCAACGGCTTCATCGAACGTCAAACGTCAGTCCTGCCTTCGCCTGCAATCGGGCGATCAGGGCCTCACCCATGGCGGGTGCAGGGGTCCATATGCCGCCGGGCGTATCGGCTCGGTCTTGCAGCAGGCACAAAGCGGCCTCGGAGATCATCTTCGAGGTGGAGCCATATCCAGGATCACGGTCACCTTGCACGCCAACTTGCAGGGAGTCTCCATCGTCCGTCTGACCGATGAACAACACCTCGTAATGACCCGCCTCACGCTCCTCTTTCGAAGGCCCTTCACCCGGCTTGGGCGCGTTCTTGGACGTCATGCCGCCACCGCTGGCAGCGACCTTTCCAGCGATCGCCTGACCTTTTTCACCGGGGCCGGTGACGACCATTTCGTTGTAGGTGAAATCTTCGCCGTAGGCGTGCCCGAGTAGCATGTTGGAGCGGTGAACATTCTTGGTGTTGATCGGTGCCATGAAGAAAGGTGCGACCCAAAGCCCGGACATGACATCGTCCTGCCGTGGCTTTGAGCTTGAGGGTTGGCGCGGGCCTTGAAAGCCCTCGGCGAGGGCAAACGGGTTCTTCATGACCTCGATCAATGCCGGATTCTGCATGGCGGCGGCCATCGATGCCTTGAAACTCGCAACCGTGCCACCCGACGAGGTTCCTTGCATCTTCAAGACCCGACCTGCGACGTTGACACACGCCTTTCCCAGGGATTTCCGGGCTTCTTGCTGCAGGAAGAACACGCCCATCTCAAAGGGTATCGAATCAAAGCCGCAGGAGAACACGATCCGTGCACCTGAGGCCTTAGCAGCGACGCTGTGCTGCTCAATCTTCTCCGCCATCCAGACCGGCTCACCGCACAAGTCCACGTAGTCCGTTCCGCTTGACGCGCATACATCAACCAGCTCGTTGCCGTATAGCTGATAGGGTCCAACGGTACTAAGGATCACCTTGGATTGCGCGGCCATGGCTGCCAGTGCCGCACGATCACCAGAGTCTGCGACGATCAGTGGCGTGTCCGTAGGGGCACCGATTTCGTCTCGTACCGCGGCAAGTTTTTCCGCGCTTCGTCCCGCCATAGCCCAACGAAGCCCCGAGGACGCAGGGTAGTTGTGGGAGACGTATTCCGCCACCAGGCGACCGGTGAAGCCGGTTGCGCCGTAGACGGTGATGTCGATGTCTTTCCCGCTGTGATGAGCCATAAGATCCTCGCTGATTGCTTTGCACGCCACTCTGGCCCGTGACTGCGATCTTGTCAGCCGTCAATGCATTGAGTTGTGCCATGCGGTCAGTCGCACTGACCACAAATTTTGGCGCAACTGAGTTGAAGCATCAATTCGATTGTCACCCGAACCGAAACAGGCTTGAGTATCCGGGCAGAACAGACGGCACACCGACTTTCCCATTCTCATTGTTTGTCTCAGGTCCTCTATGTCCAACCGCATGTATCAAGCCAGCCTCACCCTTATGATCGGTGGCGCCTTTTGGGGGCTTCTTTGGATCCCACTGCGCGCAATTGCCGGCTTTGGTGTTGAGGGCGCTTGGTCGACTTTGGTGATTTATGGCGCGCCTGCGTTTTTGCTGGTGCCGCTGTCGATCTATCGCTGGCGCATCATTTCGGCACAACTGGGCACGTTTCTCGCGGTTGGCCTGTTCTGCGGCGTTTCGTTTTCGCTGTATGGGATCGCGATCCTGCTCACGGAGGTCAATCGTGTCATCCTACTCTTCTATTTAACCCCCTTATGGGGGACCCTGATTGGCGTATTTTTCCTCGCGGAACGACTGACGGTACGCCGGGTTCTGGCGCTGGGCTTGGGGTTGGTGGGGTTGCTGGTGGTGCTGGATCTGGGGATCAAAATACCCTGGCCGCGCAACGTTGGTGACTGGATGGCCTTTATCGCCGGGATCACCTGGGCCATGGGGTCAGCGGTTCTGTTCCGATCTGGTGGGGTCAAAGCGATTGATCAGGCGTCATCGTTTGTCATCGGTGGATCGACATGTACCGTGATTTTACTGCTGCTTGCCGGCGGAACCCTGGGCAGTGTGCCCGAGCCTCAGGCATTGGTGCGCAGCATCCCAACCGGCATCATCATGGCGCTGATCATTCCGCCGGTCCTGATGATGACCATCTGGCCCGTCACCTTGCTGCCACCGGGCCGCGCTGGTATTTTGTTGATGACAGAAGTGATCTTTGGCCTGGGTTCGGCATGGTGGCTGGCCAATGAAGTGCTGGGGATGAGGGAGATGATAGGCGCCGCGCTGATCCTGTGCGCAACGGTGCTGGAGGTAACCACCAGCAACCAAGTCAAAGCCCCTCCGGAACCGGCCGTTAAGGGTTAGCGGCTCAAAGTACGCTTGCAGGCGACCCGCTCTTCGCGCACCCAACCGTACTGAATACCGCCATCGCGTTCCCGCCAGGACACCTTCCAGAATCCGTCCAGATAACTTTCAACGTCAAAAGTCTTTGTGCCGCCGCCCACGTGATGTTTTGGCACCGTCGCATTCCGGCTTGCCGTCGAAAAGACCGGGACCTGCTCACCGTCGGCAGAAAAGGCACACCAGCAGTGATAGGGCGTTCCATCGGTCTGGATCTTCACACCGCCGCCGGGCTGCGTGGATGCCAGAACCACGCCACCCTGGACGCGATTTTCGTTGGTGGTGGTTGTCGTGGTTGTCTGGGTTTCTTCATAGCCGTAGAGACTCACGATCCCGCCCCCGGTGACAATTGTATTCCCGGCAACCGCACCGCCACTGAACACACTGCCTTCAACATAGCGTCCCTCAACAAAGGTCCCGTCGCTCAGATAGTAACCATGATCGGTCACCAGAACGCCGTCGCTGTTATAGTGGCTGCTGGACCCTTGATCGGCGAAATCAAACTCGCCAGAATTTATGTGGGTGTGGGCGTCGGAAGCCATGCCGTCTGCCTGCCACGTTGTGTAGGGATGAGCCGGCGCACCCTGCGCTAATCCCATCATCAAACCCGCTAGACCAACAGCGGCAATGCCCTGTGTTCGCTTCATCGTAACCCGTCCTCGCATTCTCATTTTTTTGTTGCCGCATAAGCGCTCGCTTTGAGGCATACATTATTGGTTTTTTACACGCTATCACTGCATCCGTTTAATTTCAAATTCGCTTTAATTATGCGTGAAAGGGCCTTAATTTCCCTCGAACGTGACCTGATGCGAAACCCTCCTACTCTCGGCCCGTCGCGTCTCTCGCCAAATTCAGATCCACGGCACACAAAGCCCCTGCCCCCTGCCTGGAACCCTAGGAATGGGAACAACTCGATAATCCAAGCCGCTTTTGAACCATCGTCCGAACACGGGGCGGCTTAGGGATCGAAGATGCAGTTTTCTGAGGTGATGGTATGTTTCTCAGCGTTTTTGACGTCTTTAAAATTGGCGTAGGCCCTAGCAGCTCTCACACCATGGGGCCAATGGTTGCCGCCGGTGCGTTTCTTGAGCGTCTTCGCCAGGAAGGAACCCGGCCTGCCAAGCTGCGCGCCAGCTTGCACGGATCGCTGGCTTTCACCGGCAAGGGACACGCTTCAGATCGCGCGGTGATCCTCGGGCTGGCCGGTTTTTTGCCCCACGATTATGACCATCAAGCCGCCGAACAAGCCCTTGCCGACATTGCCACGCGTCGCACAATTACGGTCAAAGGGCTGCCCACCATGGCTTTTGACCCCGAAGCCGACTTGCGATTTGACTATGATCAGGTACTGGTTGGCCACGCCAATGGGATGAAATTCATAGCGCTGGACGAGCACGGCGCGGAGTTGAGTCGGGAAATTTATTACAGCATTGGGGGTGGGTTTGTCGTCACCGCAGCTGAGCTGGAGCGGATCGATGACGAGATGGAAGCCGCCATCGCCGTCGTCCCCTTTCCCTTTCGTAACGCTGAAGAGATGCTGGAGATGGCGGCCTCTAGCGGTCAGTCCATCGCCGAGATGAAGCTGGCGAACGAGTTGACCTGCTGCAACTCCCCCAGCGACTTCGAGACCAAACTGGGCCAGATTTGGTCCGTGATGAAAAACTGCATGCACCGCGGCCTCGACGAGGACGGTTCCCTGCCCGGCGGCCTGAACGTCAAGCGCCGGGCGCACGATATTCACCGGCAGCTGTGCGAAGAGATTGGACAGAACGACCCCGCGCCGCACATCATCAATGACTGGATTAGCGTTTATGCCATGGCAGTGAACGAAGAGAATGCCGCCGGTGGACAAGTGGTGACAGCGCCAACCAACGGTGCCGCAGGCGTTATTCCCGCCACGCTGATGTATTATCTTGAGCACGTTCCACACGCCTCTGAAGACGACATCACTACCTTCCTGCTCACCGCAGCGGCCATTGGCGGGTTAATCAAGACTAATGCCAGCATCAGCGGCGCCGAGGTGGGCTGTCAGGGTGAAGTGGGTTCGGCCAGCGCTATGGCCGCAGCCGGCCTCTGCGCTGTGCTGGGCGGTACGCCCATGCAAGTTGAAAACGCCGCTGAAATTGCGCTGGAACACCATCTGGGCATGACCTGCGACCCCGTTGGGGGGTTGGTTCAGGTGCCGTGCATTGAGCGAAACGGCTTGGGTGCGATCAAGGCGGTTAGCGCGGCGAGCCTGAGCATGCGCGGGGACGGTACGCACTTTGTCAGCCTCGACAGCTGCGTCGAAACCATGCGTCAGACCGGGATCGATATGTCGGAAAAGTACAAGGAAACGTCCCAGGGCGGTCTGGCCGTCAACGCGGTTGCCTGCTGACGCCCGCACGTGAGCATGGACAGCGCCCTCTGAGCTTGACAAATTAAGGCCATGAGCAGGCATTTTTTGATTATTGGCGGGGGTATAGTCGGGGCTTCGCTGGCCTACGAGCTTTCCCAAAGCGGGCAGCGCGTGACGGTGCTGGAGCAACACGCGGTCGCAGCGGGTGCTTCGTCAAAATCCTTTGCCTGGCTCAACGCCAACTATCCCGACACGCCCGAATACTTTGCGCTTCGCCTCGCCGCACTGGCGCACTATCGAGCTCTGGCAAAGGCTCATGATCTTTCCGCTTTCCTGCGGTTCGGCGGGTCGATTTGGTGGGAGGACGAAGGCGAGGCCTTTGACGCGCATGCCGCGCTACTCGCCCGGCACAATTACCGCAGCGAAGTCATCGACGCAGCCGCCTTTGCCCGCTTGGCCCCCGCAATAAAAAACCCACCCGCCAAAAGCCTCTATGCCCCTGAAGAAGCCGGCGTCTTTCTTGCCGGATTGACCCGATGGCTGATCGCACAGGCCAGCGCGAACGGAGCAGTCGTGCAAACGGGCATCGCTGTTGACGCCATCGAGCGCCGCGGCGACCGGGTTACGGGTGTCCGCACGGCACTGGAAACCCTCTCAGCCGATCATGTGATTGTGGCTGCAGGGGTTTTGACAGGAGACATGCTGGCCGGTCTAGGTTTCCAATTACCGATGAGCAATAACGCGGGCCTGCTGCTGCGGAGCGCGCCACTGCCGCCTTTGCTGGATCACGTCATGATGACACCGGACGTGCACTTTAGGCAGGATCCGGACGGATCATTGATGATGGGTGAGATTTTCTCTGGTGCCTTTGAAGCGGGTTGCGACATCGATGCGCTGCGTTCCAGTGTGCTGGACCGGGTCAAGGCGCGTTTGACCTCGCCCGCCCCCCTTGCAATTGCGCAAACCATGATCGGCACCCGCCCCATGCCATCGGACGGCATGCCCGCTATCGGTCCAGTGCCGGGGGTTAAAGGTGTGTCGGTGGCGGTGATGCACAGTGCGGCGACCCTGGGGCCTATGATCGGACACATACTCGCTCAGGAGTTACTCAGCGGTGAACAAGCCCCCCTGCTCGACGCCTTCCGACCCAACCGCTTTTCAGCACAGACACCCTCTGCAGGAGAACCAGCACCATGAAGCTAGCCATCCTCGGTTTCGGTGAAGCCGGGCAAGCCATCGCGCAGGGATTACAGGGTGAGAGCGCTGGACCGGACCTGGCTTGTTTCGACATCAAAACCCTCGACCCCGCGCAGGCCAAAGCCATCGCCGCAGCCGCTGACAAGATGAACGTCGCCAACTCACCCAATCTTGAAGAGGCTCTCAACGGCGCTGAATTTGTGTTTTCCACGGTGACAGCGGGATCTGCTATGGACGTGGCCAAAGCGGTGGCGCGTGTCAGGCCGGACCTGCAAGCCTACTTCGACATGAACTCCGTTGCGCCTTCGACCAAGGCGCAGGAAGCACGGGTTCTCGAAGGCGTTGGCATTGCCTATATCGACACCGCCATCATGGCTCCAATCTACCCAAAATTGCACAAAACTCCGACCCTGCTGGCCGGTACAACGGCGCAAAGGCAAGCCGAAGTTCTGACAGCGTGGGGGATGGACGTGCGCGTGGTTGGTCAGGATGTGGGCAGGGCGTCGTCGATCAAAATGCTGCGCTCGGTCATGATCAAAGGACTTGAGGCATTGACTGCAGAAATGGGACTTGCGGCTGAAAAAGCGGGTGTTACTGACGAGGTGATTGCGTCCCTGAACGCCTCCTTCCCCGGCACAGACTGGGAAGAAAGAACCGCCTACAACCTCGAACGCATGACGACCCACGGCATTCGCCGCGCCGAGGAGATGGAAGAGGTTGTGAAAACGTTAGAAGACCTTGGAATCAACCCAGAGTTGACGTCTGGAACCGTCCGCCGACAAAGACGGTTTGGCCAAGGTTCCCTCAACCTCAATGAGACAAATCCATCATTACCCGACTATGCGCGAAAAATTTTTGCTGAATTTGATGAGATTTAGTGTGTTTCTAACCAGATGAACAAATTTGCGCTAACCCGTTGCAACAGCAAATTTAGATTTGCTTCATACGGCAGCAAAATGAATGTTTCTTGCCTATTTGGCAGGCCCTAGGAAAAGAAACACTTGCCTTGAGGCGCAAAAACATCACCGATATGCATCCTCTGCCCGGACAGGAGAGAGTCCGGGATTTCCACTAGGAGGGAAGCTTCATGAAAAGCATGTTTCTGAAATCTATGCTGGTTGCATCAACCATGTTGGTTGCTGTGACTGCAGCGAACGCGCAGAGCGTTCTCAACGTTGGCAACGGGGGTGAGCCTGGCTCGCTGGACCCGCATCAAATTTCCGGCACATGGGAATCCTCGATTGCCCGCGATCAGTTCCTTGGCCTGTACACCGAAGCCGCTGATGGTTCGATCATCCCCGGCGCGGCTGAAGGCCACACAGTGTCCGACGATGGCCTCGTCTACACATTCACGCTTCGTGACCACAGCTGGTCCGACGGCACTCCAGTAACCGCAGCCGACTTCGAGTTTGCGTTTAAGCGTATTCTGGACCCGGCGACAGCAGCAGGCTACGCCTACCTGATGTACACCATCGCCGGTGCTGAAGGCTTTAACGGCGGCGAAGGTTCCATGGACGACGTGCAGGTGCGCGCCGTTGACGACAAGACGCTCGAAGTCACCCTGGCTTCTGCTGCGCCTTACTTCATCTCCCAGCTGACCCACAACACCGCTTACCCGGTGCCAAAGCACATGGTTGAAGCCATGGGCGACGAGTGGGCCCGTCCTGAAAACATCGTGGTTAACGGTGCCTTCAAGGTGTCCGACTGGACCATTGGTGAAAAGCTGACCCTGTCCAAGAACCCTGGCTTCTACGACGCTGCGAACGTTTCGCTTGATGAGGTCAACCTGTTCCCGATCGAAGAAGCGACTGCTGAACTGAACTTGTACCGCGAAGGTGCGCTGGACGTTACATCGTCGATCCCTCCGGGTGACATCATTGGTGAGCTGACCGACGAGTTTGGTGACGAGCTGGTCATCACGGCTTACGGCGGCACCTATTACTACGCGTTTAACGCGACGCAGGCACCGATGGATGATCCAATGATCCGTTCCGCGCTGTCTATGTCCATTGACCGCGATTTCCTGACGACGGCTGTAAGCCCGGGCAACGTACCGGCCTATACCTTTGTTCCGCCTTCCTTGGGCGGGGGCTACGACGCTCAGTCTGCTGACTGGGCCGCCATGTCCTACGAAGACCGCGTTGCCATGGCCAAAGGCGTGCTGGCAGATGCAGGCTACTCCGCAGACAATCCACTGCCGGTCGTGATCAACTACAACACCTCCGAAGGCCACAAGGCGATCGCTATTGCAATTTCCGACATGTGGGCTGACATCGGTGTGTCCGTTGAGCTGTTCAACCAGGACGTTGGTACGCACTACGACGGTCTGCAGGCTCAGGACTTCCAGATTGGCCGCGCTGGCTGGATCTGGGATTACCCAGATGCAGAAAACCTGCTCGCTCTGATGGGTCCAAACAGCCCATACAACTACGGTAAGTACGACAACGCTGAGTTCAACGCTCTGCTCGCGTCCTCCTACCAGCAGGCCGGCGACGAGCGTCTGGCGACCATGGAAGCGGCTGAAAAGATCGCTATGGAAGAAGCCGCTTTGGCTCCTATCTACTACTACAACTCCCAGCACCTCGTAGCGTCCTACGTTGATGGTTGGGTCGCGAACGGTGACGACCGTCACCCTTCGCGTTGGATCTCCGTGTCAGAATAATCTGAAAACACGTGAGTGGTGCCGCCCCTCCGATTGCGGAGAGGCGGCACCTTCCTTTTTTTAGGCCGCACCGATACTGGCAGCCCCAGCTCCCTCATACGAAGCGGCATCTGTAACCATAAACTGGTAAGGCTTTAATCCATGGCCTATGCCCTTCAGCGCTTTGGGCAAATGCTGATTATCGTGATCATTGCTCTGTTCGCAGTGTTCTCGACCCAGCGTCTCGCGCCTGGTGGCCCGTTTGACGGCGAGCGACCGCCCCCGCCCGCCATTCTCGAAAACCTACGCGCCTACTACGACATGGATCTGTCCATGCCCGCGCAGTTCTACGCCTATCTGTTCGGTATGGCGGGACGTGAGATCGAGGCCAACGGGACGGCAGGTAAAGCGCACTGGTTCGTGGTTCCGAAGAACGCTGAAATTACCACCCTGGGAGGCACCACCGATCGTTCCACAGACGACGACCTGTTCGTCCGGCGCTTTTGCCCCTGGGATCAGTGGCTGGGTCAGGTTCTGCCCGGCGCGCGTGCGCAAATGCGCGAGAACGGCACAGTGTTTCGCAAGTGCGGGGTGGTTCGGGGCGACTTTGGCCTTTCGATGGCGCGGCGCTCGATCTACGTCAACGACTACGTCCGCGATGGTCTGCCCGCGACGCTAAAATACGCCATCCCCTCGCTACTATTCGCTCTGCTGCTGGGCGTGCCAATGGGCTTTTACGCCGCTTACCGGCAAAACAAACCCGCTGACTTCATCATGATCACCATCGGTATGTTCGGTACGGTGGTTCCCAACCTGGTGATGGCACCGCTGTTGATCTTTCTGTTTGCCGTTCAATTGGACGCATTCTTTCATTGGCTGTTTGTAGAGACGCTCGAATGGATCGAACTGGCGCGACGACAGCGCACGCTCAACTTGATACCCAGCGGCAAGACGGGTGGCGTGATGCACTATGTGCTGCCAACGCTGGTTCTGGGAACCGGCCTGCTGGGACGTATTGTCAGGCTTTCACGCGCCGGTGCGCTGGAGGCCCTGCGCTCGAACTACGTCAGAACGGCCCGCGCCAAAGGCCTGCCCGCGCATGTCATTCTGCTCCGCCACGTCTTCAAGCCGGCCATCCTGCCCGTGCTGACCTATATGGGGCCGGTAACAGCCTTTATCCTGACCGGCTCTCTAGTGATTGAGCGGGCCTTTTCGTTGCCTGGCCTGGGCCGACAATTTATCGCGGCGGCAACCGACCGTGACTATACCCTATTGATGGGGACAACCGTGATCCTGCTGCTTGCCATCATCCTGCTCAATTTCATCGTGGACCTGCTATACACTTGGCTGGATCCGCGCATTCGGCGTGGTGGAGGGCGCAGCTGATGTCCTTGCTCAACCGCGAACGCAACGAAGAAGCCCTCGCCGCCGCTGGCGAGGTTCTGCGCAGCCGTTCCCTGACCCAACTCGCTATTGCTCGTTTCTTGCGTAATCGCGTGGCTGTGGGCGCAACGGCGATCGTAATTGTCATGATCTTGCTGGCGACTTTCGCCCCGATTTTCGAGCTGCTGACCGGCTACGAAATGGACTATCAGGACCGTAATTTCTACTCCGGCAAAGCCCCAAACTGGGACGCCAAGCACTACTTTGGCACCGACCAGAACGGGCGCGATATCTTTGTCCGCACCATGTTTGGGATGCGCATATCAATGCTGGTTGCCCTGGTCGCAGCCAGCGTCGCGCTGGTCATCGGCGTCGGCTACGGCGCGATCAGCGGCCTAGCGGGCGGGCTTACTGATACCATCATGATGCGAATTCTCGACCTGCTGATTTCGTACCCGCTGACCCTGATCGCTGTTATCGCGCTGGCGTACTTCGGCCGGAACATCTTTATTGTGTTTGTCATCATCGGGCTGGTTGAATGGCAGATCATGGCGCGGGTGATCCGTGGACAGGTGATCAGTCTGCGCAACTCGGACTTCATTGAGGCGGCCCGCGCAGCGGGGGTTCGTCCCATCGGCATCCTGGTTCGCCACATCGTTCCAAACGTAACCGGTGTGGCAATCGTCTACATGACCCTGATCATCCCAGAGGTAATCCTTGTAGAAAGTTTCCTGGGCTATCTCGGCCTGGGCGTGCAGGAGCCAAACACGTCACTCGGCGTACTGATCTCCGAAGGCGCCAATTCCATCGAGCGCAAGCCGTGGATGACCTACGGCCCGGGCATGTTCCTGGTGGTCTTGCTTCTGGCCCTCAACTTCGTTGGCGACGGCCTACGAGACGCATTTGATCCAAAGGACCGCTGAGATGAGTGCACCGAGAACGCCGCTGCTGAGCATCAAGGACCTGCACATCGAATTTGACACGCCCGATGGAACAGTCAAAGCCGTCAACGGGATCAACATCGACCTGTTCAAGGGTGAGGTTCTGGGCATTGTGGGGGAAAGCGGTTCGGGCAAGTCGCAATCGTGGATGGCGACGCTGGGCCTGCTGGCGGAGAATGCGAGCACCTCGGGCGCCGTGCTCTTTGATGACCACAACCTGCTCAACCTCCCCACCCGTGATTTGAACCCCATTCGTGGCAACCGGATCGCGATGGTGTTTCAGGATCCGATGACGAGCCTCAATCCTTATCTGACCGTCGAAACGCAGATGATAGAGGCCTTGCGGATCCACCAAAAAGACATGAGCAAACCAGCGGCACGCCAGCGGTGTATCCAGATGCTGGACCGGGTCGCAATCCCTGACGCTGACCGTCGGCTCAAGCAGTTTCCGCACGAGCTCTCCGGGGGCATGCGTCAGCGCGTGATGATCGCCCTGGCCCTGCTCAACGACCCGGAAATTCTGATTGCCGATGAGCCGACAACGGCGCTGGATGTGACCATTCAGGCTGAAATCCTCGATATCCTGCTGGCCCTGCAACCTGAGCGCGGAATGGCGGTGGTGTTCATCACCCATGCCCTGGGCGTCGTTGCGGAAATCTGCAGCCGGGTGTGTGTGATGTATGCCGGTCAGCTTGCCGAAGTGGGTCCCGTCGAAGACGTCTTCACCGACGCGCGCCACCCCTACACCCTGTCCCTGCTCAAAGCGACACCTCGCGCGGCACAAGACACCACTGAGCAGAGTAACGAGGCGCTTTACGCCATTCCCGGCGCCCCACCAAACATGCGCATGCCCCCCCAGGGATGCCCTTTTGAGCCGCGTTGTGCCTGTGCCAATTCGGAATGCAGTCAGGAAAACCCGAAACTTGAGCCGCTGGACGATGCACCAGAACGCTTGAAAGCGTGTTTCCGTCAGCAATCCAGCGCTGAACTGACGGAGGCGCTCAACCATGGCCGCTAGCGAGACCATTCTCGACGTTGAGAACCTGTCCGTTCACTTCCGTCTGGGCGGAGGTTTATTTTCACGCCGCAGCACGGTCCGCGCCGTGGAAAACGTTAGCTTTTCCCTCAGCCGCGGGGAAACACTGTCCATCGTTGGTGAGAGCGGATCGGGCAAATCGACCCTCGCCCGTGCCGTGCTCCGTCTGGTTCCTATTACCAAGGGTTCGGTTGTTCTCAACGGCGAAAATCTTGCCGATCTCAGTGACAGTGAAGTCCGCAAACGCCGTCAAAACATGCAGATGGTGTTTCAGGATCCCATCGCCAGCCTCTCGCCCCGACGAACGGTGGAGCAGATCATCTCCGAGCCGCTCAACGTGCACTTCTCCGGGCTCACCAGAGAAGAAAGGGCGGAGAAGGTCCGCGAAACCATGGACGCCATCGGCTTGCTGCCCGACATGCGCAACCGCTACCCACACGAGTTCTCCGGCGGACAGGCGCAACGCATTGGCATCGCCCGCGCGCTGATCGTAGAGCCGACCCTGCTNGTCGCNGACGAACCCGTTTCCGCGCTGGATGTCAGCATTCAGGCGCAGGTGCTGAACCTACTTGCCGACATCAAATCGCAGCGCTCGCTGTCGCTTCTTTTCATAAGTCACGACTTGAGTGTGGTTCAGCACGTCTCGGACCACCTGCTGGTGCTCTATCTGGGGCATGTGATGGAAGTGGGGCCAGCGGCACAGATTTACGCCAATCCGCAAAACCCCTATACCCGCGCCCTTCTTTCCGCCGTGCCGACCATCGATTTTTCTGGTACCAAGCCCCAGAGGACGCGGTTAACGGGGGAATTGCCCTCGCCAACGGTCGAGCACAAGGGCTGTCCCTTTGCCTCCCGCTGCCCCAAGGCGCAACCGGCGTGCAGCACCGAGAAACCGCTACTGCGTCAGATCGAAGGCCGCGACGTGGCCTGTCACTTCCCCGGATAGGGTTCAAGCTATGGGTTTCAAAGTACCAGACGACGTGGATTACATCGCCGTCAACCATGCCAGTTGGGACACGCTGGCTGAGCTGCACTATCACGACGAAAACGACTGGTACAAAATCAAGGGTTTTCTTGACGGTGAGGACCGGCGTGCGCCCATCGATATTGAACTGATGGGCGAGTTGACCGGCAAACGGGTGCTGCATAGCCAGTGCCATTTCGGGCTCGACACCCTCAGCGCAGCGCGTTTCGCCGATAGCGTCGTCGGGCTGGACTTCTCTGAAAACGCCATTCGCAACGCTACGGAATTGGCCCAACGGGCCGGGCTGGCGGACAAGGCCTCGTTTGTCTGTGCCAATGTCTATGACGCTGGAAAGGTGCTTGAAGCGGCGAGCTTTGACATGATTTATGCCTCCTGGGGCGTGACTGGATGGCTTCAGGATCTGCAAGGCTGGGCAAGTACTTTGTGCGGCCTGCTTAAGCCGGGCGGTTCCTTCGTGTACGCTGAAGGCCATCCCTTCGCATGGACGCTGGATGAGGAAGATGGTGACCAGGTGGGTCACCTGCGCGCCTTGAGCCCCTATTGGCAAAACCAGGCCATCATCGAAGAATGGCCGGAATCCTACACTGGCATCAAGATCCCTAACGCCACCCGCCGGGCCGTCGAATTTCCGCACACGCTCGAAGATTTCTTCACCGTGTTTCTGCGCGAAAACATGAGGTTGGAGACCTTTCGTGAGTTCGAGGGGATCCCGTGGAAAATGTTCACCCGCATGGTCGAAAATCCCGACGACGGCCAGTATTACTTTCCCAAGGGTCAGCCAACCTTACCCATGGGCTTTGCCATGAAATGGACCAAGCCAGCCTAGGTCGTAAACAGAATGGCCTTTTGTATCGGAATGGTTCACAGAGAGCTCATGAACGGCAGCAAAGGTGGTCCACCATGGGAACGGTGACAATCCTTGATGAGGGCAAGATCATTGCGCTCGAACGCAGCGGGAAGACGCTACGCTTTCACGCGATGTGGCTTCGAGACAATGCCTGGGACGATGCTACGCGGTCATCGAGCAACGGACAGAGGCTGATCGCCCTGCGCGATATCCCTGCTGATACCCATGTCTCCGCCGCCCATTTAAGCAGCGACGGCAAGCTGCAGCTGACATTTGCGCCTGAAAACAAGACTATCGGTTTTGACGCCGGCTGGCTCAGCGCTCATGCCTATGATGGCCGCGCGCTGGCTGCGCCAGGTTGGGTGCCAGAGACGACCGAGCTTTGGGACAGTGGGCTGATGAACCGGGTTCCGATCGCGGAACTGCCGGCGCTGCAACGGGAAGAGAACGTGTTGGCAGGTTGGCTCGGTGAAGTGGCGCGTTTTGGTTTTGGCAAGCTGACCGGCGGTCCCATTGAGGACGGCGCGTTGTTTGATGTTGTAGATCTGTTCGGCTACGTCCGCGAAACCAACTACGGCCGCAAGTTTGAGGTTCGCACGGAAGTTAATCCGACCAACCTCGCCTTCACCGGATTGGGCCTACAAGCCCACACCGACAACCCCTACCGCGACCCTGCCCCAACCGTTCAGGTGCTCTATTGCCTGGAGAGTTCAGCGGCGGGCGGGGAAAATATGGTCGTAGATGGGTTCCGCGCCGCCCATCGGTTGCGCGCTGAAAATCAGCGCTTTTTTGACCTGCTGGCCACCTATTGTGCACGGTTCGAATACGCCGGAGAAGCGGGCGTGCGGCTGCAATCCCGACGACCGATGATCGAGCTAGCCCCTGATGGTGAGCTGATCGGTGTGCGCTTTAACAACCGTTCCATGGCGGCGGCGGTAGACGTGCCTTTCGACGATATGGCCGACTGGTACGCTGCCTATCGGCGCTTTGGCGAGATCATTGATGACACGGCGATGGAAGTCACTTTCCGGCTTGAACCCGGCGAAGCCTTTATCGTTGACAACACCCGCGTCCTGCACGCCCGCAAGGCCTATTCCGGCACGGGAACCCGCTGGCTGCAAGGATGCTACGCCGACAAAGACGGCCTGCGCTCCCGCCTTGCCGCGCTTCAAGCCCAGCCGGAGCCCACATCATGACCAAACAGCCCGACTTCACCACCCTGCACACAGGCAACATCGTGGCCTTTATCGGCGATATTTTTGACCGCTGCGGGGATGAGGAATACCTCGGTGAACCCGTCACTATGGAACAACACATGCTCCAAGGCGCGACCATCGCCGAGCAGCAGGGCCTGCCTGAAGACATCATCGTTGGCGCCCTGCTCCACGACATCGGGCATTTCACCTCTGAGTTCGGCACCTTTTCCATGGCGGACACCAAAGACCGCTTTCACGAGGAAGCCGGCGCAGCCGTGCTGGCGCAGTTTTTCCCCTCGGTGATCGTTGACTGCGTGCGCTTCCATGTCGCTGCTAAGCGCTACCTTTGCGCCACGCGTCCTGAATATTTTGAACGGCTCTCCGAGGCCTCGATCCACTCACTCAACCTGCAAGGTGGCCCGATGAGTGCGGAGGAGGTCGCGGCCTTTGAGCTGAACCCAAACCTCGAAAAGATCGTGCAGGTACGGTACCTCGACGAAGCGGGCAAGGATCCAAGCATGGAAACCCCCGACTTCTGGCACTTTGCGCCGATGGTGCAGCGGATCGTCGATCAGACTACAGCTGCTTGAAGCGCAGCTTCGGCTTCTGCCACCGCATCATAGCCGTAAATCGCATCCAACCGCCCCCGCGCCATCCACGGCAGAAACCGCCCCCCAAACCAAAGCGCGCTGTAGGCGCGAATTTGTTCCAATCCAGGTTGGTGGTGGAAATCGCGCGCATTGCGCATGGCGCGGTGTTGGATCGCTGCTGTTCGCGGCTGGCGCAGCGCGGCGTACTGGTGCAGTCCCGGTTCTGGTCCCGCGCCTTGGCCGGTTGTGTGCTCAACCAGATGCGCCACCGTCCATGCGTCTTCCAGGCCCTGACAGGCACCTTGGGCGAAGGTGGGCAACATGGGGTGCGCAGCGTCGCCAACCAGCGCCATGGCACCACTGACCCAGCGGTCAGAAGCCGGACGGTCGAACAGCGCCCATTGGCTCAGACCTTGCGCTGATTTTATCATCCGGGTTACCGTTGGATGCCAGCCCATGAAATCGTCCAGCGCGGTCTGCGTATCGCCAGGGGTTCGCCAAGACTCCAGACGTTCGGGATTATCGATACGGCGCTCAACCACGCCAACAAAGTTCACCAATTGCCCCTTGGCGACGAAATAACTGACCACGTGCCGTCCTGGCCCGGCCCAGACACAAGCCGTCGGTGGCGGTGCATCACCCTCCAAGGCAGCCGCTGGGACCGTGCCACGCCAGGCGATCATGCCGGTAAAACGCGCCGGTTGCGGGCCAAAGGCAGCCTCCCGCAGGGTCGAACGCAGTCCGTCTGCGGCGATGACAACATCAGCCTCGATTGACCCACCGCCCTGCACCTGAACGCCCTTGCCACCGGGCAAGAGTGCCTCGATCGTCGTCCCAAGACGAACCGCCCCCGGCGCACGCTGTTCCAACGAACCTGCGAGGATGTCGATCAAATCAGCTCGGTGAATGTGGACGTAAGGCGCGTGCCAGCGGTAGTGAGCCGCAGTCTTGATGGGAAGCCGAAAGATCGAAAAGCCACTGGGGCCCAGGCGCATTTCCAGCGCACTCGGGAGGAACCCGCGTTCGAGAGCGGCCTGCTCCAAGCCCAGCGCGCGCAAGACCTTCATCCCGTTTGGCGCAAGCTGGATCCCTGCACCAACCTCTCGCAGGGCAACGGCGCGCTCGACCACCTGTACGTCCCAGCCGCGCGCCTGAAACGCCAAAGCTGTCGCCAGACCGGCAATTCCGCCGCCGACGATGACCACACGTTTTGTCCGTTGAGAGCTCATGGCCTCAAGCCTTAAGCCAAGCCCGCCGCCTGCGGCAAGCGTAAAGCGGAGAGCCGCCGCCGGGGGTTAACGATTAGCGAAGAAGCGCCAGAGGACGAAGGGTGCGGCGACAAAGTACATCAGAACACCGTAAGCGGCGGAGGGCAGCGCGTAGACACTGAAATCTGGCACAGATCCATCACCCAACGAGGCCCACAAAATGGCGCCAATGGCCATGCCCAGCCCAGCATTCTGAACCCCGGCTTCTAATGCAACTGTCGTCGCTGCACGGCCTTCGAGCCCACTCAACCGAGCCAGGAACCACCCAATTGCGAGCATCACCACGTTGAGCAGGATCAGCACCGGACCAAGCACCGGCAACTGCGCGCGCAGAACATCCAGATTGGTACCGATAATCGCCAGAACCAGCACCACAAACAGGATCGTAGCGACGAGCGAAACGGGCCCGTGAGCGGCAGCCATGGTATCGGGTAAGAACTGTCGCAGCAGAACTCCGATGGTGACCGGAACCGCCGTGATCAAAAAGGCCTTGAGAAACAGCTCCACAACGGGGATCGAAGCCCCAAGTTCAGCGCTTTGGAAGTGGCCCACCGATGCGGGAATGAGGATTGGCAAGGTGACGACAAAGATGATGGAAACCACCGCTGTCAGCGTTACCGAAAGCGCCACATCGCCTCTGGCCAGGCGCGTGATCATGTTGGACGTGGTACCGCCCGGCACAAAGCTCAGGATCATCACACCGACTTTGAACGCCGGCGGCAGATCAAAAAACAGCAAGGTGACAAAGGCCACCACCGGCAAAATCAGCATCTGGGCGACAAGGCCAACAGCCACCGCTCCAGGCCGGACGAAAACCCGCCCAAAATCCGCAAACCGAAGCCCGATGCCCAGCGAAAACATAATAAACGCCAGCACCAAAGGCAGAACAACATTCGCCAGCATCAAACTTATCCTTCAGTCACTGATTACAACTCAATACGTGTAGCCCTTCAATAATCCGGGCGAAACCGAAACTTAGCCATACGCTTCAAGTTTCAAAGAGCTTAGGCGCAGGAAACAAACTACGCCAAAATCAGGTCATCGCCGACCTCCGTAAATGCAAAATCATCCGCATTGGCGTAATCGCCCACTATGTAAAATTTGACAGGTGGTCTGCCTGCACCCAGGCTATCTTTTGTTTCCACGAGGATATCATCCGAGTTCCCATCGTTGTCAAAATCGGTGAGGCTAAAGTCCTTAAAATCACTTGCCTCTAGCTTCGTACCTAAGACGTTTATGGTAGGCGTATATTCGAATGTAATCTTGTCCTCTGACGGATCAAAATCGTGAATTTCGACCTGTCCGTCTTTGGTTCCAGTGCTCCCGCTTCCAGTTGCTGCCACTTGCCCTTTGAAGACTATCTCGTCAGCTGAATCATCGTCACCCAAATAAACCTCAAGTCCGTCAGACTGATAACCAGCAACCGCACGAAACGAAACGGTATCCACGCCTGTTCCGCCCGTAATGGTCATTGTTCCCCCATGGCTGCCAGCATAATCACCCATAGTGACTGTGTTTGTGCCATTGCCAAGGTTGATTTCTGTTTCTCCTCTTGATGTGGAGTAGACCCGCATTTTGACGCTGTCTTCCCCATCACCTCCGTTGTAAGTGAACGTTCCTCCTCCTTCGGTTTCACTCGGAAGCTGCTGTGGGTCCGGTAACTTGTTGATGAAGGTGTTTTTGCCGTCACCCAAATCCAGCGTAACGGTGCTTCTCTTCATTCCGAAATCAACCACTTTTTGTGTGTCGATCAGGTCGTCAGCTACGTCACTCCCTGTGAACGTGTAATCGGTCTCGCCCACAAGACCTGTATCTTTGGATGCATTCAATCCAATATAAACCGTCAGTTCATCACTAGCGGAAAGTGGGCTTGATCCATCGGAATTTCCATCGTCTTTGGCTGTGATCGTCACCGTATGCGTTTCGGCCTTCAGGGGATCATCAAGCTGGGCCGTCCCTGTAAGTCCACCGCTCTCCGTAAAGGCAAACGTGCCTTTGTAGTCGTCCAAGCCCGTAATTTCCAGATCGAGACTCGAGTCATCCACATCATCAAATTCCAGGGCGATCCCTGAGCCTACCGCATCTTCATAGCCACCCCCCTCTTTGGGAACGAGGAAAACCATGTCGTCCTGTGTCTGACGATCTTGAATGGCGATATCGTTGGCAGGAACCTCCACCGTCGGCGCGTCGTTGACGCCAGTAATCGTAACCGTCGCAGTGGCCGTATCGGTCGCGCCGTGCTCGTCCTCAATCGTAAATGTGGTGGTATCCTTAACGGTTTGGGCGTCTTCTAAGCCTAAATCTTCGTCCATCCAATAGCGGACAACAATATTGCCGTCCTGGATCGAAAAGGTTCCGTAGTCACCGTCAGTCTCTTCTATGGACTTGAGGGTGATTGTATCGCCGGTATCGACATCGCTGGCGGCTGCGACTGCATTAATCCTCAAGAAACCGCCAAATTGACCTTCAGTTAAACTACCTGACACGGCCCCCGCCTCTGGATCATCATTCACGCCTGTTATCGTGACCGTCAGCGTTGCCTCATTGGAGCTGAGACTACCATCGCTAACGGAGTAGGTCGCAGTCTCAGTTGCCGTCGCACCAGCTTTCAACTTCTGGGCCGCAGCGTTGTTTGCGAAGGCGTATTGAATATCCCCACTGGTCGCCGTCTGACTGAAGGTGCCGTAAGTGCCGTTTTTGGTCGTGAAGGTGTTTACAGACAGGGCGTCGACTTCAGGATCGGAATCATTGCCTAAAACGTTGAACTGCTTGGTTGCTGACGTATCCTCTGTGAAATCCAGGCCGTCGTCCACTGCCTTTGGTGCCGTATTATCGGTATCGCCATTGATGGTGATCGTAATCGACTTTTCCACGCTTCCACCAT
>PAHJ01000130.1 GCA_002705565.1 Geminicoccus sp.
GCAAAGGCGTCCTGAACCGCCGCAGGAACAAAGACGTAGTCTGGCGCCGCACAGGTTTGGCCCGCGTTGAACCCCTTACCCCAACCGATCCGCGCCGCCGCCTCTGTAACGTCGAAATCCGGGGCCACGATGGCAGGAGATTTCCCCCCCAGCTCCAGCGTAACAGGCGTCAAATTGGTCGCTGCTGCCTGGGCCACAAGGCGGCCTACGCGGGTCGAGCCGGTGAACAGCAGATGGTCAAAGGGCAAGCGCGCGAAGGCTGGTGACAGCACGGCCCCGCCCTGAAACACGCTGACCTCGTCCGCTGCAAAGGTTTGCGCGAACAGCTCTTGCAGCAGCGCACATAAACTTGGTGTCTCTTCGGACATGCTGAGCATGACCCGATTGCCTGCTGCCAGCGCCGCAGACAGGGGCGAAAGGCTCAGGTCCAGCGAATAGTTCCAGGGCGCCATGATGCCGACAACGCCCAGTGGCTGGGCCTGCGCGTAGACCTTGGCAGGCTGGGACCAGAACGACGTGTGATGCCCGCGGCGACGCATCCATTTGCGCAGGTTTCGGCGAGCGTAACGGATGGCACTCTGCGTGCTCATGATCTCGGCCAGCACCGTCTCCGTGCGTGAGCGACAGCCAAAGTCGGTGTCGAGCGCATCGATGATCCTGCTCTCGTTGCTCTTCACCAGCGCTGAGAGCCGGTCGAGGCGGTCGAGCCGGGTGGTGTAAGAAGCGTTAGGATCCCTGGCAAAAGCCGCGCGCTTGCTGTTCAGGCTCGCGGCCAGCGCTTCAGCAACGGTCGCGTCAGTCTCTTCGGTACTCATCAACAAACCCCTTGCGTCCCCAACTATGTCATTCCGGCTGAACCGCCACCGGAGCAGCGAAAAGCCGTTCCCGAAGCCGTCACAGATCAGATCAGATCGGATCAGACCAACCCAATCCAACCCTACATTACTGCCCCAATCTGCCAGGGCACGAATTCACTGTCGCCCAGCCCAAGAGCTTCGCTGCGCGAGACCTTCCCCGACGCCACCGCTAGGATTTCGTCCAGAATTTCCCCGCCCTTGTCCGCCAGATTAACCCCAGCGCTGAGCACGTCCCCGCAGTTGATGTCCATATCATCGGGCATGGCGTGGAAGAGCATATCGTTGGTGGCCAGCTTAATTGTCGGCGCGGGCTTGGAGCCAAAGGCAGAGCCGCGACCCGTCGTGAAGACCACAATCTGTGCGCCACTGGCAATCTGACCGGTGACGGAAACAGGATCATAGCCGGGCGAGTCCATGAACACGAAGCCCTTGGTCGTACAGGCTTCGGCGTAGCCAATGACATCAGCCAGCGGGGTCGAACCGCCCTTCGACGCTGCGCCCAGAGACTTTTCAAGAATGGTCGTCAAGCCGCCGGCTTTGTTCCCGGGTGAGGGGTTATTGTCCATTGATGCACCATGCTGGGCCGTGTAGCTCTCCCACCACTGAATCCGCTCGATCAGCTTGTCCGCCACGTCCTGCGAAGCGGCCCGGCGCAACAGCAGTTGCTCGGCGCCATAGATCTCCGGCGTTTCCGCAAGGATTGCCGTCCCGCCAAGCCCGACCAGCTGATCTGCCGCCACGCCCAGCGCCGGATTGGCCGTGATCCCCGAATAGCCGTCGGACCCACCGCACTGCAAGGCCACTGAAAGCGCGGACGCCGGACAGGTGCTGCGGCTGACGGCATTCACCTCGGGCAACATACTGATCACCATGGCTTTCAGCCGGTCAATGGTTGCGCGTGTGCCGCCGGTTTCCTGGATGGTCAGGCCGTGGAAGCGGTCGGCGGTCTGCGCGCCGTAAAGGGTCTTCATCACCTCCACCTGCATCACCTCGCACCCCAAGCCGACAAAAATCGTCGCCCCGACGTTCGGATGGGTCGCATGCCCCCACAAAACGCGCTCCAGATTGGCTGCGCCCTCGCCCCCCATAGCCATGCCACACCCGGTTCCATGGGCAAAGACACACACGCCATCAACATGGGGATAGGCATCCAACTGGCCGCTGACGGTTAACTCATGCGCCGCCTGTCGAACCACCGTAGCTGAGCAATTCACCGTCGAGCACAGGGCAATATAGTTGCGGGTGCCGATCTGGCCGTTACTACGCCGATAACCCTCGAAAGTGCGACTTGGGCCACGCGGAATGGCTGCCTGCGCCGCCTGAAGATCGATGCCGATCTGGTAGTCCTGATCGTGCTCGCCAATGGTGCAGTTGTGCGAATGCACGTGCTCGCCCGGGGCAATATCCATGGCGGCATAGCCGATGATTTGCCCGAACTTCCGGATCGCCTGTCCGGAGGGAATGGCTTTGGCCGCTATCTTATGACCGGGCGCAACGTTGTCGGTCAGAGTGATGCCACCCTGCACCAGAGCTTCACCAGCCGATCCCGGCCTAACCAGCGTTCCAACGTCGTCGGCGGGATTGAGCAGAACAATCGCACTCATCAGCAATCTCCTGACGCTCTAGTGGTTGTTTCGCGGCACTGACTTGCGCGCCACATCACGATAATCATCGGCTCCACGTAAAATCATGCCGCGATCCAGCGGTTCAATCTGATCCCGGAACAGAGCCTGCCACGGGGTCTGGCTTTCTGGGATTGGGAAGCCTCCTGCTGCCACCAGCGCCGTGCGCCGGGCCTCGTATTCCTCATCAGAGATCAGGATATCCGCGCTGCCCTTATTGAGGTCTATTCGGATGCGATCGCCGGTGCGCAGGATAGCAAGACCGGCATTGTCTGCGGCTTCTGGTGCGGCGTTGAGGATCGACGGCGATCCACTGGTCCCCGATTGCCGACCATCGCCGATGCACGGCAGCGCCTCGACCCCTTGCCTGAGCAGGTAGGCCGGCGGGCGCATGTTCACCACCTCTGCGGCGCCGGGGTACCCCTTTGGCCCGGTCCCACGCATGACCAGAACCGTGTTGGCGTCGAGCCCCTCGGTCGGGTCATCGATCCGGTGATGAAAGTCTTCCGGTCCGTCGAAAACACAGGCGGTTCCCTCAAAGGCGTTGGGATCCTCAGGGTTGCTCAGATACGCGGCCTGAAAGGCCGGAGAGATAACGCTGGTCTTGATGATCGCGCTGTCGAACAGATTACCCTTGAGGTTGATGAAACCGGCCTCGGCCTTGAGCGCCTGATCGAGCGGCCGAATCACATCATCGTTCCGTGCAACCGCGGAGCGACAGTTGTCCGCGATGGTTCGTCCATTGGCCGTGACGGCGTCTGGATGGGGCAGTAAATTCGCTTCGAGCAAGCGATTAACCACTGCCGGCACCCCGCCAGCGCGGTGATAATCCTCACCCAGATAAGCGCCTGCGGGCTGCATGTTGGCCAGAAGCGGGATTTTATGGCCGACGTGTTGCCAGTCGTCATTATCCAGCGGCACTCCCAGGTGCCGCGCAATGGCGTTGAGGTGAATGGGCGCATTGGTGGAACCGCCGATGGCCGAGTTGACCACGATAGCGTTCTCAAAGGCTTCGCGCGTCATGATGTCCGCCGGACGCTGGTCCTCCCAGACCATATCCACTGCGCGCAACCCGGTCTCATAGGCAATCTGCCCGCGTTCCCGGTAAGGTGCGGGGATAGCCGCCGATCCCGGCAACTGCATGCCCAGGGCTTCAGCCAGCGAGTTCATCGTCGTGGCGGTTCCCATGGTATTGCAGTACCCTACGGACGGCGCAGAAGCGGTGGCGATTTCCATGAATTGCGCATCGGAGATTTCGCCTGCTGCCAGCTGCTCCCGTGCTTTCCAGATCACCGTACCAGACCCGGCGCGCTTGCCATCGTGCCAGCCATTGAGCATGGGGCCGACCGACAGTGCAATCGCTGGAATATTGACCGTCGAAGCCGCCATGAGGCATGCGGGCGTGGTCTTGTCACAGCCGATCATCAAAACGACGCCATCAATCGGATAACCGTAAAGCGTTTCAACTAAACTAAGGTACGCTAGGTTCCGATCGAGCAAGGCTGTGGGCCGCTTGCCGGTCTCCTGGATTGGATGCACAGGGACCTCCAACGCCGTACCACCAGCGGCAATTACCCCATCCCTGACCCGTTTCGCCAGTTCCAAATGATGCCGGTTGCAGGGGCTGAGATCCGACCCGGTCTGGGCAATGGCAATAATCGGCTTTCCCGACTGAAGCTCCTGGGGTGTCAGACCGTAATTCAGATAGCGCTCGATATAGACCGCCGTCATTTCTGGATCGTCGGGATTGTTGAACCACTGTCGCGACCGCAGGTCTTCAGGCTTAATTCTTGTCATCGGTAAACGCTCCCATCACTTCTTCAACGCCCTCCCTCAAGCCGACATCCCCCAACCGGGACGCACGCAGGGCGAGACTGGATCCAATGATCCGTCAAAAGACAACCCAAAGGCAAGAAATGCTTTTTCCAGGCCTCACGCCCCAATCCACCCACCCAAGCGCGGAATTGGAGGCCGCGCCGAGCATTACTTGTCCACAGGCAGGTCTAGCACCCTTAGGATAGTGGCTATTTAAATGGCTAACCATTATTATGTAAGTACTGCATGCGCGAGGTCTTCTTGGAGATGGACCCGGCTGAATTAAGGGATGTGATACAAGGCGAATGCCGAACTCAGGGTCAATAAAACTCCCGCATGAGCGGAACGAAAGCGTTGAGCTGCGAGGGGCACCTGTTGAGGATGACGGCACCGGCAAAGCTTTTGGTCACCACCAGCTCCATCGCACCTCAGCAGATGGTTACGCCATTACAACTGCGGATTTCGACCCCGAAGCCCCAGCCGGTGAGACGCCCATTAACCTGACCAAACCGACCCGGAACGGTCGCGAAGTGGCTGTTTCCAATACGTCTGTCACGCTGCTGCACGCCGAGGAAGACGGCGCTGGCGGGTTTCACGCGCTCGAACAGATCACCAATCGGCGCGGCGAGGTCTCCTACACCGTTCGGCACTTTGACAGTTCCGGCCTGCAAACAGACGAAACACGCCTCAAGACTTCAGAACCGGCGTTAGTCGGCTGGGAAGAGACCTTTGAGGCCGATTTGAACGGCGACAACGACATCGGCCATCGACTTACAACGGTTGAGGACGACGGCAGCGGTGCCGCCAACGGNGANTTCCAACTCCACCGCTCCACCACCGGCGGCTACGCCATCACCACCGCCAGCTTCGACCCNGANGCCCCAGGTGGCGAAGCGCCCATTGACCTGACGGAGCCGGCACGGCGCGGTCAAGTTTCGGTCGTTTCCAACACCAGCGCTGACCTAATTCAAGCCGAGGAAGACGGCGCTGGCGGGTTTCACGCACTCGAACAGATCACCAATCGGCGCGGCGAGGTCTCCTACACCGTTCGACACTTTGACAGTTCCGGCCTGCAAACACACGAAACTCGCCTCAAGACTTCAGAACCGGCGTTGGTCAGCTGGGAAGAGACCTTTGAGGCCGATTTGAACGGTAATGGTTACTTGGGTGAAATTGCACCGACGCTCGACGGACCAACGGCGATTTCGATTGCTGAGCATCGCTTGCCCTCCGCCACGCCCCTTGCATCGTTTAGCAGTTCGGGAGTTGGCGGGCTCGCTGGCTTTACCATTGTCAGCGGCAACACAGGCGATGCTTTCGCCATCGACAGCCAGGCTCAGATCACGCAGGTCACGAACCTCGATCACGAAGTCACGGGGGCCTATTCGCTGGGCATTGAAGGTCGGGATGCTCTGAATAACCCAGTTTCCGCAACCTTGCAGGTTACTGTGACCGACCAAAACGACGCCCCGGTTCTGGCGGGATCGGCGACGCCTACCGTGAGCTTCCTCGAGAACAGTGTTGGGAGGGTCTTCACCGCGTCTGCTACCGATCAGGACCAACCCGCGGACACACTGGTCTTTTACCTCGGGACCAATGGCGGGGATGAAGCATCTTTTAACATCGACCCGCAGACCGGTGCCCTGACGTTTATCAATCCGCCAGACTACGAAAGCGACGCCTCAGCGGACGGCGACAACGATTACAGGGCAAGCATCCAGGTGCGGGATGGCCGCGGCGGCATCGACAGTCAGATGCTCACGGTCCAAGTAGACGACGAAATTGAAAGCACGCCTCCAGTCTTCACGTCTCCTGCATCGCTGAACGTGCCGGAGAACAGCGCTGCTTCAGTCTATCAAATTGAAGCCACGGATGCAGACAGCCAAAGCTTGAGCTTTTCCATCGAAGGCGGCGCAGACGCCGGTGCCTTTAGCCTGACTCAAGGGCAAGCCAAGAGCGCCTATTTGCACTTCAACGCGCCCCAGGATTTCGAAGCCCGCAACGATGCCAATGGAGACAACAGTTTTGAGGTCATCGTCAAAGCCACCGACGGCGGGGGGGGCGTGGCGACGCACACGGTTTCGCTCCAGCTTACTGACGAAAATGAAGCGCCGCAGTTCACTTCATCACCGCCCAGTCGCATCCTCTCCGGCGCCACAGGCACGGTTTACACTGCGCTCGTTTCAGACCCCGACGCCAACGATACGCTCACCTTTAGCATCGACCCCAACAGCCCGGACGCAAGCGCCTTTCTGCTTTCTGCGAGCGGAGAACTGGCCTTCGTCACGTCCCCTAATTTCGAAACATCGCATGACGTGGACGCAAACAATGTTTACGACGTGACCTTGGTGGTGAGCGATAGCTCCGGGCTGCTTGCCAGTCAGACGGTCGCCCTTGAGGTCGTCGATCCATCGACAAAGTCTTTCTCACCCTATGCCTACACCAATCTACTCAACAGCCCACTGATCTCGGATCTGGTTACCGAGATTGGGTTGGATGAGGTCACTCTGGCCTTTCTGCTGAGCTCAGGCCACAACCAGCTTGGTTGGGCGGGTCAGGGGAATTTTCTGACAAACACTCGGGTCAATGACCAGATCACCGCGATGCAGGCGAACAACATCGATATCACCATTTCTTTCGGTGGCTATGGGGGTACTGAGGCGGCACGGGTGACCTATGACCACGCGCAGTTGGGTGCACTGTATAGCCAAGTGATCGATACCTACGGCATCACCAAACTCGACTTTGATATCGAGGGGCAAGGGATGTATGACACCAATGCAAATACGCGCCGCAGCGACGTTCTTGCCGATCTGCAATCAACGTATCCAGATCTTGAAATCAGCTACACCCTACCCGTCCTGACAACCGGTCTAACCAGCGCGGGAATAGCGGTTTTGCAGACAGCAATCGACGCGAACCTCGACCTCTCGGCGGTCAACATCATGACGATGAATTATGGTGCAGGCTACTGGGCGGGTAGTGGCAGTGACAGCGCGATTTTAGCGTCTGAAGCGACGTTGGCTCAGCTGGAACAACTTGGGCTCTCAACTCCGGTCGTATTAACGCCCATGATTGGCATAAACGACGTGCGGGCTGAAATTTTCGGGCTACAAGATGCGCAGGAGTTGGTTCAATACGCACTGTCGAATGATGATGTAGCTGGCATCTCCATGTGGTCTCTGCATCGAGATAACGGCGATTGGCCGGGATATCTTTCGGGGACGAGCAGTGGGATAGTTCAGGATGACTTTGCCTTCAGTTCCATCTTCAAATCACTCACCGACCCAGCTTCAAGCGACCCATCGACCACATTTTTCGAGTATGAGGTTGTCTAGGACGCAAATAATGGAACCAGGTCGCGAACCGATAAACCAGCAATCAACCGCTGGTTTATGCCGTCACCAATGGTGACAAACTAGGCGACCACTTATCTTCTGGATTGAGTCTGATGAATACACCGCATCAAAAACCGCAGTCAGCAACCAATCGCACTTATTTGAAGTTGCACGAAGCGATCATCGTTGGCCACTACACACCCGGTCATCAACTTAAAATCAGTGCCTTAAGCAGCGAGCTGGGAACGGGCACAACCCCCGTGCGTGAAGCGCTCAGCCTGCTCGTGTCTGACCAATTGGTGGAACGCATCGATCAGCGCGGTTTCTGGGTGGCCAAGGCTAGCCGACAACACTTTCAGGAGGTTCTGAAGTTGCGGTGCCAGTTGGAAGCTCTAGCCTTGCGTGACAGCATCGACATGGCGACCCGCGAACAAGACCGACAGGTGATACAGTCCCTATTTGTGTACGAAAACCAAACAGGAAATGATCCTCAGTCCCGGCGCCAAGCACACAAGAGCTTTCACATGGCTCTGCTAAAGGGATGCGGGTCGTCCATTTTGCTCCGCATGTGTGGTCAACTGCACGATCTGAATACGCGATACCGCTACCTGGCAAGGCAATCCGATTCCTATCCCAACCGAAATCCAGGTGCCGAACATCACGCGATCCTCGCCGCGTTTCTGGAGCGCGATAGTGCGCGGGCCTGCAACGCCTTGACCCAGCACTATCAGACCACCCGCATCTTCCTGCCCGATCCCTTCATCTGAACCCGCTCGCCCAGCAACTTAGGTCGCGTTGTCATCCCCATCGGCGACGTGCGCTAAAGCGAGTATTGCTTCCTGCGTGAAGAATGCGAACCTGGGATCTGTTCGCTGATGCTGCAGATGCGGCTAATCGCCGGCAAACTCTTCGATCACCGCGTCCGTATGCTCGCCCAGGGCAGGTAACTTAGGGACCGATCCAGTGCGATCGATTTGGTCGTCAGAGTTTCGCCCCGGTTGGAGAGGCGCGGAAATCACTTCGCCAGTTTCCAACATCAACTGACGCCGTTTCAGAGCCGGATGAGAGGCCAGATCCGACACTTCTGACAATCGCCCAAATGCGAGTCCAGCCGCCCGCAACCGCGCTTCACAAGCTGTAAGGCTCATGCCCGCGAAAATCGGCCGCATGACGGTATCCAGCGCGGCTCGGTTGTCCGAGCGCGCCGGGTTGTCGTGATAAAGCGTGTGATCGATCAAATCTGGTCGCTCCAAAACATCCGCGCACAGAGACACCCACTCCCGTTGGTTCTGGATGGACAACAAAAAAGCCCCATCTGCGCAGGCGAAGGCGCCGTAAGGGTAAATCGTGGCGTGGGCCAGGCCCTCGCGCCGGGGGGCTTGTCCGCTGCCTTCGAATTGCAGCAAAGGCACGCTCATCCAATCCGCCATGGTATCAAACATGGCAATATCCAGACGCTTGCCCTTCCCCGTGACCCCCCGTTCGATCAACGCCTCCAACACCGCAGCGTGCGCAGCCATCCCGGTGCCGATGTCAGCGACGGAAACCCCAACCTTGGCGCGCTCATCCACATTCCCGGTCACAGAGCAAATCCCGCTCTCCGCCTGCACCAAGGCATCGTAGGCGCGCATCTCGGCGTAGGACGAGTGCGGGTCATAGCCCATGATCGAGAGACTGATCAGACGAGGATTGAGGGCTTCGATCGCGGCGTAGTCCAAGCCCATACGCGCCATGGCTCCGGGCGCAAGGTTTTGGACCAGCACGTCGGCTTTGGCGATCATCGCGCGCAACAGGCTCAGCCCCGCCTCGCTCTTCAGATCCAGAACCGCGCTTTCCTTGCCGGCATTCAACCACGCAAAATAGGCCGAAGTTCCAGAGGCCGCACGGTCATAGTGGCGGGCCGTCTCGCCACTGGCCCGCTCAACCTTGATCACCCGCGCGCCCCCCTGGACGAGGCGAAAGGTACAGAGCGGAGCGGCGACCGCTTGCTCGATCGAGACGACCAACAGGCCATTCAGGGCACCGTTGGTTGATGAATGCGATGATGGCATTAGAACGACCTCGGCAAGCCCAGCACGTGCTCGGACAAATAAGACAGGATCAGGTTCGTCGAGATTGGGGCAACCTGATAGAGACGGGTTTCGCGAAACTTGCGCTCGATGTCGTATTCCTCGGCAAAGCCAAAGCCGCCGTGGGTCTGGATGGCGACATTGCCAGCCTCAAAGGACGCGTCCGCCGCTAGCATTTTGGCCATGTTGGCCTCCGCGCCGGGATTGCCGCCAGCGTCATAGAGGCGAATGGCCTCGTTCACCATCAGCTCCGCCGCGCGCATGTTGGCGTAGGCTTTGGCAATCGGGAACTGGATGCCCTGATTCTGACCGATTGCGCGACCAAAAACCACGCGGTCGCGGGCATAGCCAACGGACTTCTCGATGAACCACTTGGCATCACCGACGCACTCGGCAGCAATCAGGATGCGTTCCGCGTTCATTCCAGTGAGAATGTAACGAAAGCCCTTCCCCTCTTCGCCAATCAGGTTCTCCGCCGGAACCCGCAGGTTGTCGAAGAAGACCTCTGTGGTGGCGTGGTTCATCATGGTTTGGATCGGGCGAATGGTCATGGCACCGCTTTGCAACGCCTGCTTCATATCCACCAGGATCACCGACAGACCCTGTGTCTTTTTCATACCCTCGCCCAGCGCTGTGGTCCGGGCGAGCAGCAACATCAGGTCGGAATGCTCGGCGCGGCTGGTCCAGATTTTCTGGCCGTTGATGACAAAATCGTCTCCCTCGCGCCTTGCGGTGGTCTTCAGTGCGCCGGTGTCCGTGCCGCTGGTTGGCTCGGTCACGCCAAAGGCCTGTAACCGCAGCGCCCCCGATGCGAGACCCGGCAAAATCTGCTGCTTCTGGGCCTCGCTGCCGTGCCGCAGCAAGGTGCCCATGGTGTACATCTGGGCATGACAGGCCCCGCCATTGCACCCCGCGCGCTGGATCTCCTCTAAAATGGCAGCGGCCGCTCCAAGCGGTAAGCCTGCGCCGCCATAGCTTTCCGGGATCAGCGCCGCCAACCATCCCGCTTCGGTCAGCGCCTCAACAAACGCCGTGGGATAGCCGCGCTCTCGGTCCAGTTCACGCCAGTATGAACCGGGAAAGTCGGCGCACAGGCGCGACACCGCTTCCCTGATATCGGCATAGGTCGCATCAGTCAGATGGGTCAGATCAGTCACCTGACAGGCCTCCACAACGGTCTGAAATCACTGTGGTACTGTTCCCCGGAACGGCGGCTTTAGCAAGCCGCTGAATGGCCGCGGCGCGGCCTCTGGATCAGCGTTCGTCTAGGGCAGTATTCGCCCGTAGACCTGTGTTTTGTAAATCATAGCCGGTGTAACTGATCAAATCGGTCAGTGTCAGGTCATCGCTGCGCTTCTCGAACACTTCAATATACTCGACCATGGTGTTGGAATGCTCCCGCATCACCCCTTCGGCACGCACCGCGTCACCAGCCTGAATAGCCTCGAAAATCACCTTGTGCTGCGAATTCCCAAGCTTGAGGCGGAACAGGCTCCGCTCGACGCCTTCATCGGTCGATAAAACCTGCCGGTCGAACACCATTGAACCGACTTCCAGCATGGGAAGATGGCTGATGCGGTTGCAGGTAAAGCTAACAAAATCATTGCCGCAACCATCAAGGATGGTCTTATGGAACAGCGCATTTTGCTGCTGCAATCCGCGCAGAGTCTGGTCATCCATGCGGCCTAGCGAAACCAGCCGGTCAATCTCATCAACCGCCGCCTCCAGCCGGATCAGGACGTTATCCTTGCTCGCCGATTGCGCCATTAGGCGTGCAGCGAGGCTTTCCAGATGCCCGCGCACCTGAACGGCCTGCATAATATCACTCACGGTCGGACTATTAACGAAATAACCCCGCCCTTCGCTACGGCGGATCAGGCCTTCCCGTTCCAGCATGCGCAAGGCCAGACGGATTGGGGTTCTGGAGACGCCGTGGGTTTCACACAGTTGCGCCTCCGACAGCCGCTCACCTTCGCTGTAGGCGCCGAGCACGATGTCATTGCGGATCCGGGTTGCAAGCTCTGTATCGATTGATTCCATAGCTCATTACCTAACCAATGGGATCCCAAAGTCAAGAATCACTCAAATTTTGGGCGGCCAATGACGCGATTTGCTTGTCATGGGATCCTATTTGTGGAATCATTTTCCGTAGAGTGAAGCATTTATTGCTCAATCCCAAGCCTTCTCAACCAACTTGGGATCCAAAACAATCATAACGTGCAGGGAAAAAGTGCCATGGCGGTTATTGTCCCCACCAATAAATCTGTTGAGGCTTTCGAAGGCCTCCATTTATACCACGGTGACATCTCCAACTGTTCCATGCGGGTACGTATGACGTTGGAGGAAAAGGGGCTGAGCTGGACCAGTCACCACCTTGACCTCAAGAAAAAAGACAACATTTCCGACGACTATTTTGGCATCAACCCGAACGGTCTGGTGCCCACGCTGGTCGATAATGGTGTGGTGCACATCGAGTCCAACGAGATCATCGATTACCTCGACGAAACCTATCCCGGCCCCAAGCTGCGTAGCGCCGAGAACGAAGCTGAAATGCTCGAATGGCTGTCGCTGGCCGGATCAATCCACGTCCCGGCGGTAAAACCGTACGTCTACTCAACACGCATCGCCAAGAAGGTTCAAAAGACCCAGGAAGAGGAGCAAATGTACGACTCTCTTCAGCAAAACCAGGAACTCAAGACCTTCCACAAAAAGCACGCAGGCGGGGCGAGTTTCAGCGAAGCAGACATCGCCAAGGCCAAGGAAATTCTTCACGACTGCTTCTCAAAGCTCGAAGCCACCCTAGAGGGCAAGACCTGGATGATGGGCGACCAGTTTACGCTTGCCGACATATCCTGGGTGCCGCTTTACCACGTGCTAGTCGGCTGCGGGTACCCGTTCGAGGACTTTACCAACATCACGCGCTGGGCCGCTTCGTTTCAGGAGCGCCGCAGTTTTCAGGAGGGGGTGCTCAAGTGGTGTCCAGACTTCTCGAAGGTCTAATCACCGCCCTACCCCAACCGCTTACGCCGTTCCTCCCCAATCTTGTTTTCACAGCCCCCCAAAGGGGGAGACCAACCGGTCCACCAGGAGCTCATTCATGGCCATCACCTCACACACCAAGCCCTTTCAGCATTTTATCGGGGGCGAGTGGGTAAACTCCACCGACGGTTCTGTGTTCGATATTTTCAATCCCTTGGATGACAGCCTCTATGGTCAGGCCGCCAAGGGTTCAGCAGATGACATCCACCGGGCTATCAGCGCTGCCAAGGCCGCCTTCCCCACCTATGGCACGAGCGTCCCAATGGAGCGCGAACGCCTGCTGCTGCGAGTGGCGGAGATCATGGAACGTCGGCAAAAGGATCTGATCGACTGTTTGGTTGATGAAATCGGCTCGCCAATGTCCAAGGCCATGTTCGAGTTCAACAAAGGACTGACCATGGTGCGCGCAGCAGCGGGGCTTTGCCGCTATGTGCGCGGGGAAACGATCCCCTCAGATGCTCCCAATAAGGTGTCCATGTCCATCCGCGCGCCCTTGGGCGTGGTTGCCATCGTGACGCCATTTAACGTGCCGCTGATCAAGACCACGCGGCTGGTTGCCAATGCACTAGCAGTTGGCAACACGGTGGTGCACCTGCCCTCTGAAATGGCGCCTCACCTCACCATCCTGTTCGCTGAAATCATTGCCGAAGCCGGTTTTCCGCCGGGCACCTACAATGTTGTAACCGGCCCAGGCGCGGAAATTGGGGACAGCCTGACCAGCCATAAGGACGTGGATTTTGTCACCTTCACGGGGTCGTCAGTTGTCGGGCAACACATCGCTGAAATCTGCGCGAAACGCCGGACCCCGCATACGCTGGAAATGGGCGGCAAAAGCCCGACAATCATTCTCGCTGATGCCGACCTGGATCAGGTCGTGCCGATGGCAGCGCGTTCGATCTTCATGTTCGCGGGGCAAGCCTGTATTGGCTCCAGCCGGTTTTATGTCGAGCGCCCGCTGTATGACGAGTTTGTTAAGCGGTTCTCTTTTGTGGCGGGCAAGGTTGGTATGGGCGACTTGCGCGACCCCAATACGGTCATCGCCCCGATCATCTCCCAGCGACAGCGCGAACGTGTGCGCAGTCATCTCGCCGACGCCGTTGCCAAGGGGGCAACGATCGCCGCCGGTGGTGAATGGGAGGGCAACCGCTGCCAACCGACGCTGCTTACGGGGATCACGGAAGACATGACGGTCTGTAAATCAGAGACCTTCGGCCCGGTCACGTCGATCTACCCGATCGACAGCTACGAGGAAGGCTTGGAGAAAGCCAACGACACTGAATACGGTCTTGCTGCGTCGATCTTTACCAAGGACATTAACAAGGCCATGCACTTCGTCCAGAACTCGGGCGCCGGCATGTGCCACATTAACGGCCCAACCATCCAGGACGAGCCGCATATTCCCTTTGGCGGCAACGGCGAGAGCGGGTCAGGCCGCGAGGGTACGGACGCGGACATGCTGGCGATGACAGAACTCAAATGGGTAACGATACAGCTATGACTTTCACACTTTACCACCACGGATCATCGGTTTGCGCCGCCAAAGTTCGCTTCGCCATGGCGGAAAAGGAAATGCCATGGGAGGGGGTCTATATCGACATCCTCAAGGGCGAACAGTTCGAGCCGGACTACATCAAGCTCAACCCAAAGGCGGTTGTGCCGACCCTGATCCACGACGAGCGTGTGATCCTCGACAGTACGGTCATCATCGAATACCTCGACCAGCTCGACCCAGACAGCAGCCTGCACCCGACCGACCCGGTTGATCGGGCCAATGCACGGCTATGGACCAAGGCGGTGGACGAAGACCTGCACCCCGCATGCGGCGCCATGACCTTTGTCTGCTCGCACCGCCACACGGTGCTCAAAAATCTTGGCGAAGAAGGGCTTAAGGAATTCCTAGCCTCGACCCCGCCCCTGTCCGTCACGTCGAACTGGAAAACACAAAAGGATGCCTTCACCCGCTACGGCTTCGACGCACCCGGCGCGGATGAGAAGGTGCGGCTGTACGACACCTATCTGCACAAGATGGAAGAGGCGCTGCTCGGCGGAAACGACTGGCTGGTGGGCAATACCTTCTCCGTCGCGGACGTCTCGCTGACGCCCTACGTTAACCGCCTTGCGATGTTGTCCATGGGCGGCATGTGGGAGAATGGCCGCCTGCCCAACGTCGACGCGTGGTTCCAACGGATCAAGGGGATGCCAAACTTCACCGCCAGCTTCATTGACTGGGTTCCAGACCACCTGACTAACGATTTGCGCGAAAACGGCGCCAAAAGCTGGCCGGAAGTCGCGAAGATCCTCGACATCTCGATCTGACAATCAACGGCAAATACACCACCAAGAAAGGACAAACATGGGACGCTTAGCAGGCAAAGTCGCCGTCATTACCGGCGCAGCACAAGGCATTGGCGCGATCATGGCCCAAGCGCTGTCGGAGGCCGGAGCAACAGTTCTGGTGACCGACGTTCAGGACACCGCCAAGGCGGTCAAGGCGATTACCGACGCCGGCGGCACGGCCCAGGGCATGACCGTCGATGTAACCAATAACGACGACCTCGCCAGCATGGTTGAGAAGGCGAAATCGATGGGCGGGCTCGACATCATGGTCAACAACGCCTCGATCTTCGCCACGCTCAAGCCCAAGCCTTTCTTTGAAATCAGCGATGAAGAATTCGATACGATCATGCGCGTGAATGCTCGCGGTGTGCACCAGGTCATGCGCGCAATCGTACCAACCATGATCGGCGCAGGCGGCGGCAAGGTAATCAACATCGCGTCGGGAACGTTCTATTATGGCCCACCGGGCCTGTCGCACTATACCGCCTCTAAAGGGGCTGTTATCGCGCTGACCCGCTGTCACGGCCGCGAGTTGGGCGACAAAAACATCCAGGTAAACGCGATCGCACCGGGCCTGACAGAGTCCGAAGGTCTGCGTGGCAACGATGCCTTTGACATGGCGCGCGCACCGACTGTGGCATCGCGGTCAATAAAGCGAGAGATGGTCCCCGAAGACTTGCTTGGTACCATGATCTATCTGGCGTCGAAGGACAGTGATTTCGTCACCGGTCAGACGCTCAACGTGGACGGCGGCAAGATCAACGTCTGATCTCCTGCTGCCACCAGACCAGCGCCGCTTCACTCACCCGAAGACGAAGCGGCGCTGATTTCTTTGGCTGAGGCAATGTAATAGTGGCGCGTGGGGCAGTTGATCTGTTCTTCTGCATAGTCCAGCAGGATTTCAGCCTTTAGCGCCTTTGCCAGGGCCTGATTCCCGTCTTTATGAGCGAAAATGATGCGATCAACGAGCTGTAAGGCCCATTGAAAATCACCCTTGGCACGGGCCTGATGAACAGCGTCCAACACGGCCTCCACCCCGCCCACCAGCGCGATAAACCGAGCGCCCTCGTCTTCGGGAGCAAGCGTGCCCAGGGTCGTTGGATTGCCATCAAACCACCCCATCGTCCCAACACAGTAAGCGCGCACGGCAAAATCCACGCGTCCGTAGAACTCTCGCAGGTGCGGCTTCTGGGCCAGCTCCGCCGGCAGGCGGACGCGGTGCGCAAGCTGGTCAATTGTCAGCCCGGCATCAATGCCCTCGCGGGTCTGCTGGGTCACGTGGCAGATGGCGTCGCGGTAATCGGTCAAAACATCACGGATTGCACTGGCGCCAAAGATCGCCTTGGTATGACCGGGCGCGAGAACCTCGGGCGAAAAGGCCATCAGCTGATCCATCGTATCAGCCCAGGTATCAAACTCCCGATACATGGTACCCCGAATGGCATAGAGATTGGGGAACGAGCGGTAGAAGTTATCACCGCTGAACAGCACCTTTTTGGCCGGGTACCAGACCACCATATGATCCGGTGTCTCGCCCGGGGCCATCAACAGCTCAAGGTCGACACCGCAAAGCGTCACCGACTCCCCCGCTTCGCCAATCCGGCGCGTGGGCGGCATGGCGCCCGCCCCCATCCCCTTCAAGGGCCGATCTCCAGGCCCCACACCGATCCCGATAATCTCGTCTGGATACGACAGCCCGATCCCAAATTGACGCTTGGTCCTTGCCTGCATGGCTTGGCTTGGCAGCGGGTGATCTGTGGCCACGGCCAGAAAATCATCCGAAAACCGGGTACTTGCGAGGATCTCTGGATTGTCACCTGCGGCCGCAAAGACGCTTGCGCCGGAAACGTGATCGCGGTGCGAGTGGGTAAAGATGATGGTCTCAACCGGCTTGTCTGTAATCTCGCGAAAGGCTGAGAGGATTTGGCCAGCAGCGGTTGTGGTCTCGGAGGTATCGATAAGGATAATGCCGTCGTCGCCGACAATCATGTAGACATTCGAGGCCGCAAAACCGAAGGCCATGTATACGTCATCAGCCAACTGAACCACTTGCTTTTCGAAGTACGCTGGATGTGCTTTTAGCTCCGGATGCATGCAAATTCCCCTTCAGATACTGTCAGAATTACGTCGTTTAGGATCCCTAATTTAGGCAAGCACGAT
>PAHJ01000131.1 GCA_002705565.1 Geminicoccus sp.
CGGCAGAAGCCGAAGCGGCACCGGCTGAAGAAGCTGCCGCTGCAGACTCTGGCGAAGCCGCAGCCTAAGCGACACGAAAGCATCATCGAATTGAAACGCCCTGCTGGTGCAGTGGGGCGTTTGACACCCACTATTACAACGTGCTTCGCAGGGCGAAGCGCTCTCTCCTCAAAGACAAGGGACCGAGGCAATGGCTAACGTTACCGCCGCAATGGTTAAAGAACTGCGCGATACTACGGGCGCGGGTATGCTCGACTGCAAGAAAGCACTGGTTGAGTCCGATGGCGACATCGAAGCAGCAATCGACTGGCTGCGTCAGAAGGGCCTATCCAAGGCTGCAAAAAAGTCCAGCCGCGTGGCTGCAGAAGGTCTGGTCTCGTTAGCGACTGACGGCGTCAAGGGTTCGGTTATCGAACTGAACTCCGAAACAGACTTCGTGTCCCGTAACGACAGCTTCCAGAAAGTTGTTGGTGATATCGCGGGCCTGTCGCTGCAGGCAGGTGGCGACATTGATACGCTGCTGGGCATGGATTACCCCGGAACAGGCCGCAACGTCGGTGATGAAGTGACCCACCAAGTCGCGACCATCGGTGAAAATATGAACCTGCGCCGAACCGCCATGCTGGAAGTCTCCGATGGTGTGGTAACCGGTTACATGCACAACGCGGTTACGCCGTCGATGGGCAAAATCGCGGTTCTGGTTGCGCTTGAGTCCACTGGTGACAAAGCCAAGCTAGAGGGTTTGGCCAAGCAGATCGCAATGCACGTTGCGGCAACCAACCCCGCTTCGACCTCTGTTGATGACCTCGACCCTGCGTTGCTTGAGCGCGAGAAAAACGTCCTGACTGAGCAGGCACGCGAGTCTGGTAAGCCAGATAACATCATCGAAAAGATGATCGTTGGCCGGATCCAGAAGTACTACGAAGAAGTCGTTCTGACTGAGCAGGTCTTCGTGATCGACGGTGAGAACCGGGTCAAGGACGTGGTTGCGGGCATGGCCAAAGAGCTAGGTACTGATGTTGCTCTCAAGGGCTTCATCCGGTTTGAACTCGGTGACGGCATCGAAAAGGAAGAAGGCGATTTTGCCGCTGAAGTGGCTGCTGCGGTTTCCGGTAGCTAGGCCAACGCCTCTTCCCACAGTCGAAAAAGGGTCGCCGCAGCGGCCCTTTTTTTATGTCTAAGCAGGCGCATTAATAATGCGACAATTAAAGCCGCTTTGACATCCGAAGCGGCTCAGCTACAAGGGCAAAGATCAATATTTTGGACAGGTTAGGCCTCATGCCAGACGGTAATCCGCAAGTCTTTCGTCGCGTCTTATTAAAGATTTCAGGAGAGGCTTTGATGGGTGATCGGAGCTATGGGTTGGATCCCAACTATGTCGCCCGAGTCGCCGATGAAGTTAAAGGCGTGATGAAGCTGGGTGCGCAAGTCTGCCTGGTGGTGGGGGGTGGTAACATCTTCCGGGGCGTTTCTGGCGCTGCCGAGGGCATGGAACGCGCGACCGCCGATCAGATGGGCATGTTGGCCACCGTCATTAATGCATTGGCCATGCGGTCCGCATTGCAGGACACGGGTGTTGAGTGCCGCGTTATGTCTGCCATCCCAATGAACAACGTCTGCGAGCCCTTCATCCGACAAAAGGCGCTGCGTCACCTCGAAAAGGGACGCGCGGTGATCTTTGCGGCGGGTACAGGAAACCCGTTTTTCACCACGGATACCGCTGCGGCGCTACGCGCATCGGAAATGAACTGCGATGCCTTGCTCAAAGGCACCAAGGTCGATGGTGTCTATAATGCGGACCCTGCCAAGAACCCTGATGCTGTTCGTTATGAGAGCTTGTCCTTCCACCAGGTTCTCGCCGAGGACCTCAATGTCATGGATCACGCCGCAATCTCGCTTGCGCGTGAAAACCACATTCCGATTCTGGTGTTTTCGCTGAATGAGATCGGCTCGATGGCTGCGGTTGTTCAGAAAAAGGGGCGGTTCACCATCGTTGATGACCGGAAGCCCTAGCAGGTCGGCAAATCGGGTAGGTCAGGTGCGGTTAACATCTGACTGACAAAAGGTGTGAGGCTTGGTAAATATTGTGCGGACACCGAAGAAACTGGTCAAGTTTGGCGCAATCTTGCCCTAAAGTTCAACCATTGAGTCATTGTCAATCAGGAGCACGATTTCATGACTGAGGATCTGCTGAAAGATCTCGATAAGCGCATGTTGGGCGCAATCGATAACTTCAAAACCGAACTACAGGGTTTGCGCACCGGCCGGGCTTCGGCTGATTTGCTTGCGCCCGTGATGGTTGATGCCTACGGCAGCTCTGTTCCCATCAACCAGGTTGGGGCGATTTCTGTGCCCGAGCCGCGGATGATTGCAGTGTCTGTTTGGGACAAGAGCATGGCCGGCGCTGTTGAGCGCGCCATTCGTGAGGCCGGACTGGGCCTGAACCCCATGGCAGACGGCACCCTTATTCGCGTTCCAATCCCGGATCTCAATGAAGAACGACGCAAGGAGCTGACCAAGGTTGCAGGCAATTATGCTGAATCTGCCCGGGTTGCCGTGCGTAACGTTCGTCGGGATGGCATGGACAAGTCGAAAAAAATGGAGAAGGACAGTGACATCTCCAAAGATGGGATGCACGACCTGAACGATGAAGTGCAAAAGCTGACGGACCGTCACGTGGGTGTCATCGATACCATGCTGACGGAAAAGCAGACGGAAATCATGCAGGTTTGACCCCAAGGATCTGGCTTTGGCGGGCGTGTGCATTGGTCACCTGCGAAAGGCGCTCGGAATGGGTGTTTAAGAAGGACGAAGACAAGGATGACAACCCAGCAATGGCTTGCAACCGTTGATCGAAGCAACCTCCCTCAGCACATCGCAGTCATCATGGACGGCAATGGGCGCTGGGCGAGCGATCGCGGTATGCCTCGTTCCTTTGGGCACAAGCAGGGGGTCGAAGCGACCAAACGCCTGGTCAAAGGCGTGCGGGAAGCCGGCATCAAGTACCTGACTATCTATGGCTTTTCCACGGAGAACTGGGCGCGCCCCCGTGACGAGGTGGACGTGCTGATGGGACTGCTCAAGTCCTACTTTAATGCTGAAATCTCTGAACTTCACGCGGCCAATATCCGGATCCGCGTCATTGGGAAGAGGGAAGATTTCGCACCCGACATCGCTGCGCTCCTGACCCAGGCCGAGGCCATCACCGCCGAAAACGACGCCATGACCCTATGCATCGCCCTATCCTATGGAGGGCGGCAGGAAATCGTGGATACGGTGCGCCAGATCGCGACCCGTGTGCAGTTGGGCGAGTTGTCGCCGGATGCCATCGACTTGGACACTCTGGCGCGCGGCTTGGAAACCGGCGACCTGCCTGACCCAGATTTGATCATTCGTACGTCCGGTGAGCTGAGATTGTCGAATTTTTTGCTATGGCAAGCGGCGTATGCGGAATTATATTTCGATCCGGTGCAGTGGCCCGATTACTCGGTTGAGCACCTCGCAACCGCGCTAAGGTCTTTTGCCAATCGGGAGCGGCGTTTCGGTGGGTTGAAGGCTCAGACCGCTCTCTAGAGCGAGCAAAACACAAGGCGTTAGATGACCCAAGAAAGTCCGCCTGTCGCTCAGCCGACAACTGGTGACCACTTACGCAAGCGTATTCTGACAGGGTTGGCCGCCGCGGCGTTCGGTTTGACGGTTTTTGCCGTTGGCGCGCCCTTGCTTCAGTTTGCCGGTTTGTTCATCGCATTGGTCATTGCCTACGAGTGGAGCAACATCATTCGCGGTACGTCACAGCCTTCCATTGGAACGGCTCTGATGTTGTTTGGTGTGGGATTGGGGGTTTCTGCGACAGGGTATGGGTCCTTTATGTTCGCAGCGGTCGGAATGGGGGTCATGTGTGCCCTGACGGCGCTGGCGTGCTGGAACAAGCCGGTCGAGCGCATTTGGTTGCCGCTGGGCATTGTCTATGCCGGTGTGCCCTGGTCCTTGCTGGTTGGTCTGTATGTCATCGGTGGCGTTGGGCCTTGGGTTTTGGCGATTGGACTGTGCGTTGTCACAAGCGCGGATATTGCGGCGTACTTCGCCGGCAAGCATCTGGGCGGGCCAAAGCTGGCGCCAAAAATCAGTCCAAAGAAAACCTGGATCGGCTTGCTGATGGGGGTGACGGTGGGTTACATCGTGGCCCAGGTCCTGGTGACCTGGTCGCCGATTACTGCTTGGAAATTTGCACTGGCAGCCCCCGCTTTCGCCCTAATTTCCCAAGTTTCCGACTTAATGGAAAGTTTGGTTAAGCGACGCTTCGGGGTGAAGGATGCGGGCACGCTGCTGCCTGGCCATGGCGGTGTGATGGACCGGATGGACGGCATGGTATTGACGTCAGTAGCGCTGGTGCTGTTCTGCCTGCTTGGGTGGCATTGATTGATGAGTGAACCCACGCGCGTATCAATTTTGGGCGCTACCGGCAGCATTGGCACGTCCACCTTGCGTGTGCTTGATCATAATCCTGAGCAGTTTGAGGTCGTCTCGTTGGTGGCCCAGCGCAATGTTGAGCGCCTGTCCGAAATCGCCAGGCGCACGCGCGCTGCGTTCGTCGCCGTGGCTGATGAGCGGCAGTTTGCAGCGCTGAAGGACCGTCTATCAGGTACAGATACTCAGGTCGGTGCAGGCCCTGAGGCCATCATTGAGGCGGCGGCTCGACAGGCGGATGTCGTGGTTAGCGCGATCACCGGATACGCCGGTTTGCGTTCAACCCTGGCAGCCGCGCGGTCCGGCGCCAACCTCGCTTTAGCGAACAAGGAAGCAATGGTGACGGCCGGCGCCATGGTCAAAGCTGCGCTGAAAGAAGGCGGTGGGGCCTTGATCCCCGTGGATTCCGAACACGCGGCCCTGTTCCAATCGCTCTGGGCGCAGGATCGGGAGGCAATTACCCAATTGATCCTGACAGCATCCGGCGGTCCTTTCCGCACGTGGTCCAAGGAAGACATCCAGAACGCCACCCCAGCCCAGGCGCTCAAGCACCCGAATTGGGATATGGGAGCCAAGGTCACGGTTGATTCAGCATCGATGATGAACAAAGGGCTGGAACTGATCGAAGCTCAGCAGATTTTCGATATATCGCCCGAACGTCTGGACGTGGTCGTTCATCCGCAGTCGATTGTGCACTCACTGGTCGCTTACAGCGATGGTGGACAAATGGCGCAGCTGGGCGTGCCGGACATGCAGACTCCCATATCGGCTGCCCTTCGGTGGCCACAACGCACCAAAACCACGGTGCCGCCGCTTGACCTGGCACAGTACGGCGCCCTGACCTTCGAGCCCCCGGACCGTGACCGTTTTCCCTGTCTGTCCCTGGCCGAGCAGGTCATGCAGCAGGGGGGGGCGGCCCCAATTGCTATGAATGCTGCCAACGAAGTTGCCGTCAGCGCTTTTCTGGAAGGGGCATTCGGGTTTGGCAGGATTGCGGAGGTGGTATCAGCGGTGCTCGAAGGCACCCGTGCAGCCGACCCTCAGAGCCTGGATGAGATTGCCCTGATTGATGCTGAAAGCCGCACCAGAGCGCACGCCGCTGTGGCAAAATTAGTCAAATAAACAGGGCCACCACGGGCTTGGCACGGAACCGGCAAGGCTTTATCCACATTATACGGTTTTGCGAACGGGACGTTGCCGCTAAACCTTGCTATCTCCTCTTAGAGCCGAATGCGGTCAATTTCTGGCCGCCTTTTTCGGCCATGAGGTTCTATTCTGCGGCATCGGTCGCGTAATGCATTGCAGGCTGCCCGTGGGTCGGGCTCCTGCCAAAGGAGAGACGGCCGTCGGATGGGCTCTATTGTCGACATTCTGCTTTATAACGTTGTCGCCTTTCTCGCGGTTCTGACTGTTATTGTTGCAGTTCATGAAGCGGGTCACTTCATCGTAGCGCGGCTATGCCGGGTGCGGGTGATCACGTTCTCCATCGGGTTTGGGCCCGAGTTGTTTGGATGGAACGGCCGCAACGGTACGCGCTATAAAGTCTCGTTGCTGCCGCTGGGTGGTTATGTTCGGATGGCGGGCGGGCTGATGCCCGATGGCCCGGAAGCGCAGGAATCGGGGGGGTTTCCATCACGCCCGGTTTGGCAGCGCGCGCTGATCATCCTAGCCGGGCCCATGGCCAACTTCATTTTTGCCTTTTTGATCCTGTTCGCCATGGCGCTGAACTTTGGCAGCGCAACTTTACCCCCCAAAATCGGTGGCTTTACCGAGAACTCAGCAGCAGCTGATACGGCTTTGGCGGTGGGCGATGAAATCGTGATGGTCAACGGGCGCAGCACGGAAACCTTCGGGGACGTGGCAAGGGTTATGGCTCTGCACACGGGCGGTCCGATCGACCTGCAGGCTCAGCGTCCCGACGGCAGCCGGTTCACCGTGTCGATCACGCCGAACGAACAGTACATCGACTCCGCGACTGGACCCGTCCGGGTCTTCCGACTGGGCATTCGTGCAACCGATGAACTGGAAACTCAGAGTTATGGCATTTTCGGCGCGGCTGCTGCTGCTGTTGAAAACCAGGTGCAAATCTCGTCGATGGTGTTTCAAGGGCTAGGCCAAGTCGTCACCGGCAACCGCTCGGTCACCGAGTTGGAAGGTCCGGTGGGTATGTCTCAGCACGTGGCTGAGGCCTCTCGCACCAGCATCTGGACCGTGTTGCAGATGATGATTTTTCTGAACATGATCATTGGTCTGATGAATTTGCTTCCGATTCCGGTTCTGGATGGCGGGCATCTGGTTTTTCTTGCGTATGAGGCTGTGTTCCGACGTCCCTTGCCCAACCGCGTTATGGAAGTGGCATTAATGATTGGATTGGGATTGATCGTTGCGCAGTTTGTATTTGTAACTTTCCAAGACTTGTTGCCTAACCGGACGATGATTCCGGGTTGGCTTCCCCGGTTTTGATAGGGTTCTATGAATGCAAGTGTTGATGCACCAGATTGATAGGCGAGCACGGCGGCTTTTGACCGCGCTGGGCGCTTGCTTGTATCTGGGCAGTGGGCTGGCGGCAGCACAGATCCCCGTTACCGCTGAACAGGCCGCTGAGCTGGTCCAGGCTCAGACTGTGGCAGGCTCGGAGACACGCGTCGCCGAAGCTGAGGCCGCAGCAACTTCGGTTGTCGAATTCGACCCTCTGTCGCCTCAGGTTTACGGCGAAGGGACCATCACCCAGATCGTGGTGCGTGGTAACGAGCGTTTGTCCACCAACACCATCCTGACCCTTGTACCGATCCAGGTTGGCGACGATTTCCAGCCTCTGCGTCTGGATGCGGCGCTCAAAGCGCTCTACGCCACCGGCCAGTTTGCCGATGTACGATTGGATCGGCAGGGCAGTGCGCTGATCATCCAGGTGCGTGAGAACGTGCTGATCAACCAGATCGCCTTTGAGGGCAACAGCGCGCTGGGCGACGCTGAACTCCGAAACATCATCAATACGGCACCCCGCACCGTTCTGACCCGCACCAAGATCGCTCGCGACGTGCAAATTATGAAGCGTGACTACGAGCGACAGGGTCGCTTGCTGGTCATCATCGAGCCCAAAATCATCCCGCTGACCGGCAATCGCGCCAATCTGGTTTTTGAAATCAACGAGGGCGCGCGTACACGGGTGGATGCGGTGAACTTCGTGGGCAACACGGCCTTTACCGACCGAAGATTACGGACGGCGATTCTGACCAAGCAATCGAACCTGCTGCGAAGCCTGCTGCAAGGCGACGGATTTGCACCTGACCGCATCGCCATCGATCGCCGGTTTTTAACAGAATACTACCAATCGCGCGGCTATGCGGAATTCGAGGTTATCTCTGCTGTGGCAGAGCAAACCCCTGAAAAGCGCGGGTTCATTATCACCTTTACCGTGAAGGAAGGCCTGCGCTACCGCTTTGGGCGCGTCCGGATTGCTAACAACCTGCCCGGCGTTGATACTTCCCGACTGGTCAATCAGCTCAAGGTCCGCACGGGCCGGACCTATGACGTTCTCGACGTTGAAGAAACCCGCGAAGACATGATTGAACGAGTGTCCGGCCAGGGGTTCCCATTCGTTGATGTTGCTGTGACAGAAGACAGTGATCCTTCGCGTGGCGTGGTTGATTTGACCTTTACCATTGAAGAAGGTCCACGCCTGTTCGTGGAGCGGATTGCTATTGAAGGTAATGAACGAACCGCTGACGACGTGATCCGTCGAGAATTCCGCCTTTCTGAAGGTGACGCGTTCTCGGTCTCCAAACTGCAACGCTCGCAAGAGCGACTGCTCAGCCTGGGCTTTTTCTCGTCGGTTGAATTGGTTCCCGATTCAGGGTCTTCGGACGATCAGGTGACGGTGAACACCATCGTTGAAGAACAGCGCACTGGCGAGTTGCAGCTGGGCGGGACGTACTCGAACACAGCCGGTATCCTCGGTAATTTCAAGATTGCTGACCGCAACTTCCGGGGCCGAGGACAGCGCTATTCCCTCGACATCAACGCCGGCGTTGATAACCGCGAGGCGTCTTTCAGCTTTTCTGAACCCTACTTCCTGGGCCGCGAGATCACGGCAGGGACCGAGGTCTTCTACAACGACACCAACGTCAACAGTATCTACGACCGCCGCGAAGTCGGGGCTCAGGCGACGCTGGGTTACAAGCTGTCCGAACATCTCAGTCAGTCCTGGACCTACGCGCTGACCCGGACTGAAGTCACAGATATAGACCCGCTGGCGTCCTTGCTGATCACCCAGCAGGCAGGGGTTACCGTCCGGTCGGAACTGCGGCACGCCTTGCGGTATGACAAGCGGGACGTGGCAATCAATCCAACAGAAGGGTATCTGCTGGTCATGCGAAACAGCCTTGCCGGGATTGGCGGGTCTGTGCGCTATGCCAAGACGACTGCCGAAGCGACGCACTATTTGCCGCTGGGTGAAACCTTCACCATCGCAACTCGCGCCGAGGGCGGATTTATCGAAGGGTTGGGGCAGGACACGCTGCTGGCCGACCGTTTCTTCATTGGCGGTGATACCATCCGAGGGTTCGTGCCGTCCGGTCTGGGACCACGCGCAGCCTCAGGCGGCGCGCTCGGTGCCTCGAAGTTTTGGCGGACGTCAGCTGAGCTGCGCTTCCCGGTCCCCGGTGTGGCGGAACAGGGTGTCAATGGCCGCTTCTTTGTTGATGCCGGTTCGGCTTGGGACGTTGGTCAGGAGATTGGCGATATTGAAGTGAACGATAGTGCCGGGGTTCGTGCCTCTTTTGGTATTGGTGCCACGTGGGATTCACCCCTGGGTCCACTCTCGCTCGACTATGGTATTCCAATCCGGAAGGAGAGTTTTGATGTGGAACAGCGCTTCAGGTTCTCGATCTCGACATCATTCTGATCTATTAAGGGCCACAATTCATGCGCGCGTTGGTGCGCGCGTCCTACCTGCCTGAACCGATTGGAACTGAAATGCTGCGACTAGTCGCCAATGTTCGTTTTGCTGCTGTTGCTTTGCTGACGTCACTTTCTCTGAGCTTTGGCTCTATTTCCCACGCACAGATGACGCCGGTTCTTGCCGTCGTAGACATGGATCTTGTCGTGCGGGAGTCCAACGCAGTAAGGACCCTCGAAGCACAGTTGCTGCAATTGCAGGAACAGTGGGAGACGGAACTTACCGACGTCAACAGACAGCTCGCGGCAACCTTGCGGGCCGCACAGGAGCAACTCAACAACGGCGATATTGAGCAGCAGGCTTTTCGGAAAGTGCAGGTTCAAACACAGCGTGACTTGCAGGCACTTCGCCAGGAGGCTAACGCCCGCCAACGCAAACTGATCCAGACCCGCCGCCTGGCTGAATCTGAGTTGCGTCGTATCCTAGAGGAAATTGTTATTGGTCTGGCGTCCGAGACTGGCGCCAACATGGTGCTGAACTTTAGCGCTGTGGTCATTTCGGCGGAGGGTTTCGATCTCTCGGTCGAAGCGCTGCGCCGCTTGAACAACGACATACCAGAATTGAACCTCACCGTATCTGAGCCCACTGCCGAAGAAATCGCGGCTGAAACGGTCGATACCGCCAACTAGGATGTCCTGATTTTTGGCAGATAAACGATTCTTCCTGGCGGCCGGACCTTTCTCGCTAGGCCGTTTGCTTTTCGAGGTGGGCCTAGGCGACGATGTGGGGGATCAGGCGCATGACATGGGGCAGCGCTTCACCGGGGTCGCAGCTTTGGACGCGGCTGGTCCCGATCAGATCAGCTTTTTTCACAATCGCCAGTACGGGCAGGCGTTGGCGCGAACTGGGGCAGGTGCCGTCCTGATCCATGCGCGCGAGGCTCACCGGGTTCCAGAGAACAGCCTTGCGGTGATCGTTGCTGACCCGTACCGGGCCTTTGGCCAACTCGCGAGCCTGTTCCATCCGGTCCACACGGAGCGCGGCCAAACGTCGGTTCATCCAACGGCCTTTGTCGATCCTTCCGCGATGCTCGACCCCGGTGTCCACATCGGCCCCTTTGCCTGCATTGGCGAGCGTGTATCGGTCGGTGCGGGCAGTGTGGTTGGTGGCCACTGTTTGATCGAAGCCGGTGTTGAAATGGGGGAGAACTGCGTTCTGGAAGGACACTGCACCCTGTCGCACGCCCTTATAGGCCATGGTGTATACGTCAAATCGGGTGCTCGGATTGGGCAGGGCGGGTTCGGCTGGGCTCTGGATCATTCATCTCAACTGGATCACCAACGCATTCCCCAACTTGGACGCGTGGTCATTGGTGATCATGTCGAGATTGGCGCAAACACGACCATCGATCGGGGCGCCGGACCAGACACGGTGATCGAACCTGGCACGGTAATCGATAACCAATGCCAGATTGCCCACAATGTCCGCATGGGCCGGGGCTGTGTGGTCGCAGGACACAGCGCAATTGCCGGATCGGCCACCTTGGAAGACGGTGTTCTGATCGGGGGTTGCTGCGCCGTGCTTGGTCATCTAACCGTGGGCGCGGGTACGCAGGTGCACGCCAAATCCTCGGTGACCAAGTCCTGCCCGGCGGGCAGTGTTTTGCGAGGGGTTCCCGCTCGGGATCACCGGTTGTATCTTCGCGAGGAAGCGGCGCAACGCCTCAAGGATCGTAAAGGCGCGCAAGACGCCTTGGACAAGGAAAGACATCAGACATATGGCTAACATTCTCGACGAACCCCTGCTCCCGGCGGACGAACGCCCGACGCTGGATATCAACGATATTATGGGCCTGTTGCCCCATCGCTATCCTTTCCTGTTGGTGGATCGGGTGGAGTGGAGCCGCGCCTCTCGTCGCTCTGCAATCGGTTATAAGGGTATCACCTACAACGAAGAGTACTTCCAGGGTCACTTTCCGAAAATGCCGGTCATGCCCGGTGTGCTGCAAATTGAGGCCATGGCGCAAACCGCAGGGCTGATGATTCTTGGGTCGTTGGATGACAGCGATGATCGCCGACTCAAGGGCGTCTATTTCATGTCCATGGACAAGACCAAGTTTCGCAAGCCGGTGACGCCAGGGTGCATGCTCGAAATGCATGTGCACGTGGTGAAGAACCGCGGGCTGATCTACACCTTCCGGGGCGAATGTTACGTCAAAGGCGACCGTATTTCTGAGGCGGAATTTGTCGCCATGGGCATCGAGGACGATGGCTCAGAGTGATCGCTTCCATCCCTAGCATTCATCCTTCAGCCGTCATCGAAGACGGCGCGCAACTGGGGCATGACGTAACGGTCGGCCCCTTTTGCCACGTTGGCCAGGGTGTCGTGTTGGGGGACGGCTGCAGCCTACACTCTCACGTGGTGGTGCAGGGTGAAACCAGTCTGGGCCCGGGTTGCGAAGTCTTTCCCTTCGCCTGCTTGGGGACCAAGCCGCAAGACAAGAAGTACGCCGGTGAGCAAACCATGCTGGTCATCGGCAGCAACAACATCATCCGCGAGTACGTCACCATGCAGCCCGGTACTGCCGGTGGGGGCAGCGTGACACGCGTGGGCGACCGGGGATTGTTCATGGTGGGAAGCCACGTGGCCCATGACTGTCAGGTGGGCAACGACGTAGTTCTTGTGAACCATGTTAGCATTGCCGGCCACGTGATCGTGGAGGACCACGTCATCATTGGTGGCCTTTCAGGGGTGCATCAATTCTGCCGGATTGGGCGACACGCCATGGTGGGTGCGCATTCAATGGTCGTGCAGGACGTTCTGCCCTACACCACCGTCGCCGGACCACGCGCGCATTTGGCGGGACTGAATCTGGTGGGTCTGAAACGGTATGGTTTCGATCGAGAGTCGATCAATCAATTGCGCGACGCTCTGGACGCACTGTTTGCCGAACCAGGCACGGTTGAAGGCCGTTTGGACGAAGTCTCGCGCATGCTACCGGACGAAGGGCCAGCCGACGACGTGTTGCGGTTTATCACGCAGGCAACCCGTGGCCGGGGCTTTACCGGCCCGTTGGAATAGGATCGTGAAGATCGGTCTGCTTGCGGGCAGCGGCCGCTTGCCGATCATCCTTCGGGAACGGGTTACCTTTCATCACTGCCTTGATCTGGCAACTTGGCCCAGGCCGCTGGGCGCGGTTCAGGCCATCTGTCAGACGATGAAGCAGGCGGGTTGCGAAGCTCTGTGTCTGGCAGGAGCGGTGGATAGGCAGCGGTTTCATGACCTCGACGAAGGTGGCGCGTGGGTGGCACAGCGGGCTGGACCCGAGGCCGGTGATGGTCAGCTGCTCGACGCCTTGATCGCCTATTTTGAGCAACAGGGGTTCAAAATCAGAGGCGCGGGCGACGTGTCACCATCCTTGAGGACCCCGGCCGGGGTTCTGACTGGTGCGCTGAGCTTTGACCCAACAAGCGGTCTGGTCCGAGCCCGCACTTTGGGGCAGCAGGATGTTGGCCAGGCGGTGATCCACTGCGGAGAGACGCTGTGGCTGTATGAAGACGCTGCTGGCACCAACACCCTAATTAAGCGCGCAGGCGAGATACCAGCCGCCGTCAAAACCCTCTTTAAAGCCGCCAAGCCTCAGCAGGACCTGCGCGTGGATATGCCCACCTGGGGGCCGGAAACGGTGCGCGCGGCGGCGCAAGCGGGGGTGCGAACTCTAATCTTTGAGGCGGAAAAGACGCTCGCCCTTGATCTCGACGAAGCGCTGGACCAAGCGCGGCACCAAGGCCTGACTATCGTCGGGGTTGCACCATGAAAATCGCAGTGCTTACGGGGGAGCCATCGGGTGATCTGCTCGCGCATTCTGTGATCGAAGCGGTTCAGGCTCAGGTCTCTGATCTCGAATTAATCGGGATCGGAGGCGAGCGACTGGCAGAGCGGGGCTTGCGCAGCAGGTTTCCGCTCAGCGAGTTTTCCCTCAACGGCATTGCCGAGGTTCTGCCGCACTTGCCGCGCCTGTTATTGCGCATAGAGCAGATCACGCGCTGGTTGCTGTCAGAGCAGCCGGATGTGGTCCTAAGCGTAGATGCGCCTGATCTCACGCTGCGTATAGCTAAAGCCCTGCGCCACCGGGGCTACAGAGGCAAGCTTGTCCATCTTGTTGCGCCCACTGTCTGGGCCTGGAAGCCTGAGCGGGCGGCATCCATTGCTGAGTTTCTGGATCATGTCCTGTGCCTGTTCCCCTTCGAGCCGCCCTATTTTGAAGCGCACGGGCTGGGCGCTACATTCATTGGTCATCCCATCGTCTCCAGACCCCCACCCACTCAACCCAAAGACCCGTCAGCGCTGCTTCTTCTACCGGGCAGCCGCATGAACGAGGCACGGGCCATGGTTCCTCTGTTCCGGGCTGTCGTAGAACGGCTGGTGCCCCGGTTTTCAGGGTTGCGCTGTGTCGTCCCTACCGTTTCGACGACCCGTGGTTTTGTTACCGCGAATATGGGGGCGTGGCCGACGCCTATCGAATTCGTGTTTCGCGCCGAAGACAAGCAAAGGGCCTTTGAGCAAGCCGGAACAGCGCTGGCAGCTTCCGGGACCGTCGCGCTGGAATTGGCGCAGGCAGAAGTGCCCGGTGTCATCACCTACCGGCTGTCCGCGCTGAGTTACGCCCGCATCATGCGCCAAACCAGCCTGCGTCATCTCAGCTTGATCAATATTCTCGCAAACCGCGAAGTCATGCCTGAACGGATGCAGGACCGCGCTGAACCCGATGGCCTGGCCGAGGCGGTTGGTGTGTTGCTTAACGACCCCGCACAGCGCGCGACACAGATCGAGGAGCAGAAGCAGGCGTTGGCGCGCTTGGCCTTGCCTGCAGGCCAGAGCCCAGCCAAGTTAGCGGCAGACACACTCCTGACCCTCATTCGAGCTCACCGCCATGACCTTCGCCTTTAACGCTCAATTCCGCCCAAAAGCGCCCTGGTTTGGCGGTGATTTGCAGACCATGTCAGCGGTGTTCTCACCCCCTCGGGTCGACCTGAGCGACACGCTCATCGAAGACCTGCACATGTCCACCGATGATGGAACGGCCGATGTCCTGACGGGACAGCGGGTCACAGGGCAGGGAGACAAGGCGCCGGTGAAAGCGCTGAGTGTGGTGTTGCTGCATGGGCTGATGGGTGACTTTGACCGGGGTTATATGCGGCTGCTGACCCGGCATTTCGTCGATCAAGGCTATCCGGTGGTCCGGATGAATTTACGCGGAGCTGGATCTTCACGGCCCCTGTGCACCGGCAATTATCACGCGGGATTTACTCAGGACCTGTCTCTGATGGCTCGCAGGCTTGCGGCGCGGCCGGACACGGGCAAGCTCGCCTGGATTGGCATTAGTTTGAGTGGAAACATGCTGTTAAAGGCCGCCAGTGAGGCACACTTTCTGGAGGCTGCTGACCATAGCAAACTGGTGTCTATCTCCGCGCCATTTGATCTGGTGGCCACAGCAAAGCGGTTCGCGCGGCCCCGAAACGTCCTCTATTCCCGCTATCTGGTGAATAAAATCCGTAAGCAGATGCCGCAGCAGCCGGGTTTGGCACCCGAACAAGTGGCGCACCTCAGGCGGATCAAGACGATCGGTGAGTTTGATGAAAACTTCACCGCCCCGGTTAACGGTTACGCCTCTGCAGACGACTACTATCAGCAAAACTCAGCCCGTCGCTTCGTGCTCGATGCCAAGCTGCCGTGCCTTGTCATCACCGCGTCCGATGATCCGTGGATCGATGTCCGCCCTTATAACAGCGTTGAATGGGCCAAGAATCCGCTGCTGACGCCCGTGATTTGCCAGACAGGTGGCCACGTCGGTTTTCACGCCCGTGGGCATGCGTCACCAATTTATGCCCAGTGGTCNCANGCCTTCCTCGAAGCGGTCTGAGNCTCAGTCCCNCCCGATCTCGACCAAGGCGCTAGTCAAACCCGGCCACGCCTATGCCCAGCAGGCGATAGGTTTGCAGCGGCTCGCGGGCAAATTCCGCGGCCAGCAGGCGTTGCGCAACGGAGAACAGGACGCGGGGCTCGGCTGTATGGCCGTCGAGGGTCTGGCTTCGGCTGAGGATGTCGAAGTCGGTGGTTTTGAGCTTTAGCGTGATCCGCTTGCCCTCCAACTCATACGTTTGCAACCGCTCAGCTACGCGATTGGCGAGCCGCTCCACCACAGCCGTCAATTCAGCTAGGTCACCGGTATCGGTCATTAGGGTGGTTTCGGAGCTAACGGACTTGGAGCCGCGGTCTTCCCGAACGCGGCGAGAATCCTCCCCGCGGCAAAACTGATAGAGCCGCTCACCAAAGCGGCCAAACATGTTCACCATGTCGTCTTTTGGGAAGGCCCTGAGTTGGGCAATCCGGGTGATGCCCAACGCGCTCATCCGCTTGGCCGTCGCCGGTCCGACGCCCCAGATCAACTTGACGGGTTTGTCAGCGAGGAAATCCAACGCTTCGGCCCGCCCCAGAACCGCAAAACCATCGGGTTTGTCGAGGTCAGAAGCAATTTTGGCCAAAAGCTTGTTGAATGAGAGGCCAACAGAAATCGAGATGCCGACCTGGTCTTGTACAGTCTGTGCGAGGCGGGCGAGTTCGCGTGCGGGATGTTTATTCGCCGCCTGAACCGCGGCGAGATCGAGGAAGGCTTCATCAATTGACAAGGGCTCAACATCAGGTGTCAGCGCCCGGAAGAAGGAACGTACTTCCATTCCGGTTTCGCGGTACTTCGCCATGTTGGGTTTGATGATCACCGCCTTGGGGCAAAGCTGTTTCGCCCGATACATCGGCATGGCTGAGCGCACGCCCTGAATCCGCGCGAGGTAGCAAGCAGTCGTCACCACGCCCCGCTGACCGCCTCCTATGATGACTGGCTTATGCCGGATGCTAGGATCGTCGCGCTTCTCGACCGCAGCATAGAAGGCATCGCAGTCGATGTGCGCCAGTGTCAGATCATCCAGTTCACCGTGTTGCACCACTCTAGGGCTGCCACAGGCCCCACAGCGGTGGGTTGGCGTGGTGTCAGGGGTGACTGTCAGGCAGGTCCGGCACAGGCTGGACATAAAGCGCTTCACCTTGAATCGACGGGCCGCTAAGATTTGGTTAACAGGGCAAGGAGCGCCATGTCAGGCCACGTTCACCTTTTATACTCAGATACGACGCTCGGTGCGACGCTGCAACGACAACTGCAAGCGGCATTTTTTCACGTTACCGCCTGCGCGGGGGATGAACAGGCGGCACATATCGCTTCTGTGCGTGCAACAGCGCCCGAAGTTGTGGCGCTGGTTCGCAGTCCGTCTCTGCCACTCGCGCGGCTCGCTGGGTTGAAACAATATTTTTCCCATCAGGCTATAGTGTTGATCGACCCTATTCCCAGCTCTCAGGCCAAGGCCGCAGCCTTGCAGCATGGCGCTGATGCTTATCTGGAACTTCCCATGTCCGGTGACGACCTAACCCTGCATCTTACCGCACAGATCAGGCAGGCAAGGCGATTGGACGACGCGGGTTCGACCGAAGGCGTCCTGCGGCTTCTGGGTTTTGATCCGATGATGCTCGCCGTTCACGACGCGTCGATACTGGGCGCGGGGTTGGTCCTGAGTCACGAAGATCAGGCTTTTGCTGCATCCTTATTGAGCGTGTTCAATTCCGTTGATTTCGAGCCGAAGCTGCAACCCTGCGGGCAGCCCTTGCAACTCGATGGTGTGAGCGGGGCGGTTCTGGGAGCGGTTTCGACGCGCGGTTGGCAGTCCCTGTTGGCCGCCGTTGCCGCGTGCCGGAGCACATCAATAGGCCGTCACATCCCAATCATTATTGCGGCACCAACCTTGCCAACAGAGGTTCGCGATACCGTGTCTCGTTTGGATATTCAGGCGTTTTGGCTTGGGGTTGATCCAGACTTTGCGCTGACCTTGCAGGTTAAGGAACACGTTCGCCGATATCAGCAATCGCAACAAAGGCGGGAGGCCTTGGTGCAGTCTTTGGACCTGGCCATAACTGACAGCCTGACCGGCCTGTTCAACAAGAGATTCTTGATGGCTCATTTGCCCGTGCAGATGCAGATTGCCCGCCAGTCGCGACGCTCGCTTTCCCTGGCGCTTCTCGACCTGGATGGCTTTAAGGGTCTCAATGATAGCTTTGGTCACCTTGCCGGGGATCAATTTCTGATCAGCGTTGCAGACCGCTTACGCCAAAATTCCCGTGTCTCGGACTCAGCTATTCGGTTGGGTGGTGATGAGTTCGCGCTGGTGCTGCCTAACGCTCGCGCTGGCGACGCACGCAAAGTTCTGGCGCGCCTCATAGACGGCATCGCTTCCATCAGCCACGCGGGGTCTGACGACAATAGAACACCCATTTCAGCGTCGGCAGGTCTGGTGACCTTGGAGCCTGACGATTGGTCCTCAACCACTGAAGCCCTGATCGCTGAGGCCGATTCGCGACTCTATGCGGCCAAGAAAAAAGGCGGTAACCAAATCATGGATACCGCCTCTTCGTAACATCGTTCGTTGGAACGCTTACTTCATCTTCGACTCTTTGAAGACAACGTGCTTGCGTGCAACGGGATCATATTTGCGCATTTCCAGCTTTTCAGTGGACGTACGCGTGTTCTTCTTCTTTACGTAGAAGTAACCGGTGTCAGCTGTGCTCACCATTTTGATGAGCACGTTAGCGGGTTTAGCCATAGCCCCGAGCTCCTAGAATCAACAAGTTGGATCGCACCCTAATGCCAACCTGTGCTGAGTCAACCGTGACTATCGCAGGGATGACAGGCTTGCACTGGCGGACAGGATGCGCTGATAGGCTTCTGGCGAGGTTGCCAGTTGCAAGGCGAGGTCGGAATCGTCCTCGGTATAGCGCTCAGACGGTGGGCAAACGCTGCGGTAGGTTTCCTTGTCCTTCATGTTGCGGGCGATGATGGAACGGGCTCGCAATGCCGCGATCTTCGGATCACTGGTTAGCGCGTCATCTATGACGGCTTTGGCGGTACGGTCGGTGAAACAAACGTTGGGCGTCACGCCTGCCTTGTTCAGGGGCGCCCCCGATGGTGCGAAGAATGCTCCTGAGGTAACCGTCATCATGGCGCCATTGGGTAGATCGAAGCTGGTCTGAATCGAACCTTTGCCGAACGATGTTGAGCCAATGACGATCCCTCGACCGTTATCCTGGATGGCCGAAGCCAGAATTTCTGACGCGCTGGCAGAGTTGCCATTGATCAGAACCAGCAGTGGTGCGCCTAGCAGGATATCGTTGGGCTTGGCTTCAACGGTATCCTTCGTGTCGATGTCGCGTCCGGCGGAAACCAGAATTGGGCCTTGGCCAATCACGTAATCTGCGATTTCCTGTGCCGCGGTTTTCAGCCCGCCAGGGTTTTCGCGCAGGTCCAAGAGCCAGCTTGAGGGCTCTTCCTTGCGCAGTCGCCGAACAACGTCCAGAAACTCTGCAGTCGATTGTTCTGAGAAAACAGCCATTTGGATGACCGCCACGTCGCCAACCATCTGCCCTCGAAGCGACGGCAGCGCGACGATCTGGCGACTTACAGTCCGGCGCAGCGTGCGCCCTTCGCGTTGTAGCAAAACGGTTGCCAGTGAGCCGACCGGGCCGCGCAGGAGGCTGAGCACCAAATCTTCGCTCATATCGCCAGTCACGCGCTGGCCGTTGACGTGCGTGATCAGGTCGCCATCTTCTAAACCGGATTCCTCAGCCGGACCGCCCCGCACGACTTCGCGGACGCGAATTCCGTTTTCTTCGTAAGCGATCAGGATTCCCATCCCGCCAAAGCCGAACACGTCATCACGAAACAGCTCGGCATCTGCCGCGGGCAGATAGCGTGAAACGCCATCGAGCAGGGACATGTAGCCCTCAAAAATCTCAGTCTCGCGAGTCGATTGCGGCATCCGGCGAATGCGCTCACTCGCGGTGATCATGTGCAAGGCCACAAACGCGGAATGCAGGCCCCATTCGAGGTAGTAGTCACCCTTGGGTTCATCAAATTCGGTCGAACCGCCCGGTCCATCGATGACAGTGACACCGTTTTCCGACTTTAGGGAAAAATTGGCCTGTTCACCCAGGTTGACCAGTCCGGCCATGGCAACTTCGCGTGGATGATAGGCCTCGACGTAAAGCTCCTGAATGGCACCAATGCCCACGCCATACAGAAAGGCTTCATCCGCGTCTGGTAGCTGGCCGCCTGAATGCCCCGTCGGCAACGCCTCTTCCAGCGCCTCACGGAGTTCGTCCGGCATAGTAATGTTCGAGCCAGACGTATTACGCGCCGCTGAGCGAACGTTGACGTCTCCGGCTTCACACGCTGAAAGTAACGCAGTCAGCAAAGCAAGCGCGCAAAATGTCAGCAGGGGGCCAAACCGAAATAGGCTCAGAGGCATCTTTATTTCCTTGAAAATACCTACAGACCATAGCGCGGGCGGGTTCGCTAGGCTCTATTCCAAGGGTTTATGCGCGGTAAATGAGCCTAGCTTATGGCTGTTTGCGCTTTTGACCTCGCTTTCCTCTGTTCTTTTGCTTTGAAATCCGACGATTTGACGCGTTCACTGGAGCCGAATCGGACATTAGACGGCTGGATGCGCTGGGCTCCACTTCGCCGACGATTTCGCCCACCAAAGAACCCGTCAGGCCATCGGCCTCAACCAATCGCAGCTGAACCCGCTGCGCGACCGAAAACACCCGCCCCCAACGGCGTCCTTCGAGGGTTAGGGACTTTGCGTCAAAGTCGTAGCGATCGTCGGGCAACAACCCCATTGGCGCCAAAGCATGCGCGCCGGATCGATCCAATTCGATAAACAAACCAAATTTGGTCACGCTGCTGATCCTGCCCTCGAAAATCTGCCCAATCTGATCAGAGTGATAGGCTGCAAGGTACCGGTCTTTGGCGCTGCGTTCCGCGTAGGCGGCTTTTCGTTCGCAGTCTGAAATGGCTTCTGCGAGCGGAATGGGGGCTTGCGACGCGCCCAGAGCTTCCCCGCCTTGCCCCAGTGAAAAGGCATGGATCAGAGCCCGATGCACCGTCAGATCAGCGTAGCGGCGGATCGGACTGGTGAAGTGGGCATAACTTTCCAACCCTAAGCCAAAGTGCCCGATGTTGCGCGGCGCGTAGACGGCTTGGGCCTGTGCGCGCAGGACGGCTTGGTTGATCATTGCAGCGTAGTCTTCGCCCGCAACGCCTTTCAGAATGCCGTTCAGCTTGCCCGCTGTCAGTCGGATTCCGCGTTGGATGTTCACGGGTGTACCGTCCAGCAGGTTGGCTAGATGTTCCAGCTTGACCGGGTCGGGATGGTCGTGAACCCGGTACATGACGGAATGCTCAATGGCCTCCAGAACCTGCGCGGCTGCGACGTTGGCGAGGATCATCAGTTCTTCGATGATNTTGTGNGATAGGAGGCGGTCGCGCGGGCGGATATCNACCACGCAGGACTTGTCTNCAGACAGCTCNATCATGCGTTCTGGTACGTCCAGATCGAGCGCCCCTCGCTCTTCGCGGGCCGCTGCCAGNACCTCATAGGCTGCCTTCAGAGGGCGCAAACTCGTGTCGAGCAACGGCTCGATTTCGGCGTCGGGCTGGCCATTGAGCGCGTCTTCAACACGCTCGTAGGTCAGTCGCGCGGCTGATCGCATTATGCCTCGCTGAAACCGCTTCGATGTCAGCTTGCCCCGCATGTCAATGGTCATATCTGCAACCAGACAGCCACGGTCTTCATGCGGGACGAGTGAGCACCAACCGTTGGACAATGCTTCGGGCAACATGGGCAAAACGCGGTCAGGGAAGTAACAGGAGTTACCGCGAAGCTGCGCCTCCTGATCCAAAGCCGAGCCGGGCCGAACGTAATGAGCGACATCGGCAATGGCGACCATAATCCTGAAGCCCTGACCATTGGGCAGCGCTTCCGACCACACGGCGTCGTCAAAATCACGGGCGTCTGCCCCGTCAATCGTCACCAGTGGCACGTCACGACAATCAACCCGCCCGGTCTCTGGCACAGCCTGGGCGGCTTCAGCCTCGTCTATCGCAGCCTCTGGAAAATGCAGGCGCAGGCGGTGTTCGGCTGCGGAAATCAGGGATATGGCACCAACGTCACCCTGGTGACCCAGAACCTCGATCACACGGGCCTTGGGCAGGTCGAGCCGTCCTGTTCCGATAATTTCCGCCCGAACCAGCATTCCAGTTTCGAGCTTGATACGGTCTTCAGCGCTGAGGATGAAGTCGGTTTTTGTCCGTTTGTCCGTTGGCCGCAGGCTGTTTCCCTCCTCGACCACGCCGATAACAACGTCATGCCGGGGGCGCGGCAATGCTTTGAATGGCAAGGCGCGGAAAGCGCCTTCGCTCGTTGGTTCGATTTTGGCCAGAACCCGGTCACCGGCACTTGGCGCTGTCTCCAGGCTGCCGGCACCGAGATAAATCAGCGGCGGCGCTCCACGGAAATCGCGCTCAATGGGCAAACAGATGACATCCCCATCGCCGTCAGGGGGCAGGACTTCAAGCGGCAAAACAGCGGGCAACCCTTGTTTCTGCCAGCGGGACTTCGACTTGGGCGCGTCGATCAGGCCGTCTCGCTCCAACTGCTTCATCAACGTCTTGAGCCACACTCGCGCACCACCCTTGATGCCGAATTCACGGGCAATACTGCGTTTGTCAGACTTTTCAGGGTGGCGACGGATGAATTCAAGGATCGCGTCGCGGTCAAGCGGCCCAGTGTCCGCCTTGTTCAATTTAGCCATGACAGCAGCCTGTGCCCCTTGTTGATCAGCCGGTGGTCAACGGTTTCCCCAAAAAACTAAGGAAACCGTGTTCGATCAGCCTGCCTTCTTAGCGGTTTTTTTCGCTGCTGTCTTTTTGGCTGGTGTTTTCCTCGCTGCGGCTTTTTTGGCAGGAGCCTTTTTGCCGGACTTGGCATCGATCAGCGCAATGGCCTCTTCCAGCGTCAGGCTTTTCGGATCCTTATCCTTGGGAAGGGTCGCGTTGGTGCGGCCATGCTTGACGTAAGGTCCATAGCGGCCATCGTTGAGCGTGATTGGCTTTTCATCGCTTGGGTGCATACCCAATTCCGTGCCCGGGGCGCCTTTCGCCTTCACCTTTTCCTGCTTTTCCACGATCAGCGCGACAGCCCGGTTCAGGCCGATTTCGAGCACGCTTTCGTCCTTAGGAATGTTGGCGTAGGTCGTGCCCAATTTGACAAAGGGGCCAAAACGGCCAATGCCTGCGGTGATCATCTCGCCTTCGTACTCGCCGACATCGCGGGGCAGCGCAAGGAGGTCCAGAGCCCGTTCATACGTCAGCTCAGAGGGTTCCAGCTCCTTGGGCAGGGAAGCCCGTTTGGGCTTTTTGCCTTCTTCCATATCGTCGGGCGTACCGATCTGCACGTACCAACCGTAGGGGCCTTTTTTGAGGAAAATCCCCAAACCGGTCTTGGGGTCGTTGCCAATGGGCGTGTCTTCTTTCGGCGCTTCGCGTGGTTTATCGGTCCCACGGGTGAGCTGGTCGGTGAACCGGCAATCGGGGTAGTTTCCGCAGCCAATAAAACCGCCTGTCCGCCCAAACTTCAGCGATAGGCGCCCGGTGCCACAACTGGGGCAGGCGCGCGGGTCAAAGTCGATGGGGCTGCCGTCTTCTTTCTGGGTTGGAAAGAAGTGGGGCCCCAGAACGTCGTCCATCACGTCGATTACTTCGGTGATGCGCAGCTCTTTTGTTTCCTCGATCAGCTTATGGAAATCGCTCCAGAAGGCAGTCAGAACGTGCTTCCACTGCAACCGACCGCCGGAGATATCGTCGAGCTGCTCTTCCAGACCGGCGGTGAAGTCGTATTCGACATAGCGGCGAAAGAAGTTTGACAGGAAGGCAACAACCACGCGGCCACGCTCAGCTGGAATGAATCGCTTCTGGTCCAGACGGACATATTCGCGGTCCTGCAGAACCGAGATGATCGAGGCGTAGGTCGAGGGCCGACCAATGCCCAGTTCTTCCATCTTTTTCACCAGCGTCGCTTCGGTATAGCGAGGCGGCGGCGCGGTGAAATGCTGGTCTGCAACTACCGTTTCACGGTTGAGGGTCTGGCCCTTTTCAAGGCGCGGCAAACGCTGCTCACTCTCATCGTCAGAGGCGTCGTCGCGGCCTTCCTGATAGACCTTGATAAAGCCGTCGAAGGCCAGCACGGAACCGGTTGCACGCAGCTGTGCGGCACCGGCGTCAACATCGATATCCACTCCCACCTGATCAAACACAGCCGCCGACATCTGGCAGGCAATCGTCCGTTTCCAGATCAGCTGATACAGCCGCATCTGATCACGGTCGAGGATGCCTTCGAGTTCGGCCGGCTTTCGAGACAGCTGGGTGGGGCGCACCGCTTCGTGGGCTTCCTGGGCGTTTTTGGCCTTGGATTTGTAGAAGCGCGGGCTTTCCGGCAGGTAGGCGGTGCCGTATTCCTTGGCGATCAGTTCGCGCGCACCATCGAGTGCCTCTTTGGACAGCTGAACGCCATCGGTCCGCATGTAGGTGATCAGACCAACGGTTTCCCCGCCAATATCCATGCCCTCGTAAAGTTTCTGCGCCACGCGCATGGTGTGGGCAGCGGAAAAGCCCAGTTTGCGGCTGGCTTCCTGCTGCATGGTGGATGTGATGAACGGCGGAGCCGGGTTCTGCCGGCGCTGCTTTTGCTCGATCTCCAGCACGCGCAGAGTGCTCGCCCCTTCGACCACCTGCTTGGCCGCCATCGCTGCGTCTTCATTGCCCAGAGAGAATTTTGTTATCTTCTGCCCATTGAGGTACGTCAGGCGCCCTGAAACCCGTTGGGATTTTCCGTCATTGAGCGTGGCAATAACATCCCAGTATTCGACAGGCACGAAAGTTTCGATTTCCGCTTCCCGCTCAGAAATCAGCCGCAACGCAACCGACTGCACGCGACCAGCGGAACGCGAGCCGGGGAGCTTGCGCCACAGGATTGGCGACAGGTTGAAGCCAACAAGGTAATCCAAAGCCCGGCGCGCCATGTAGGCATCCACCAGATCCTGATCCACCGCGCGGGGGTGCTGAAATGCCTCTTTGACGGCCGTTTTCGTGATCTCGTTGAACACGACGCGCTGGACGTCCTTACCCTTGAGCTTGCCGCGCTTTTCCAGTTCGTCCTGGATGTGCCAGGAGATCGCTTCGCCCTCGCGGTCGGGGTCGGTCGCTAGAATAAGCTGATCGTGGTTCTTCAGCGCTTTTTCTATTTCTTTCAGACGCTTATTGCTGTCTGATTCAACCAACCAAGACATTTCGAAGTCGTTGTCAGGGTCTACAGAACCATCTTTTGCAGGCAGGTCACGGATATGTCCGAAGCTTGCAAAAACCTCGAAATCCTTGCCCAGGTATTTGTTGATGGTCTTTGCCTTAGATGGGGACTCAACGACAACAACGGTCATGTGTTTTTCCGGCCCTTACGACATGAATGACGATGCACCGCCTAACATAAGCGATGCGCCTAAATAAGGCGGCATACCATGTTTCCGGCGGTTCTTTCGACTATACCGCCGAGTTCCAGTTCCACCAGAGCTGCCGCTCCCAATCGGGCGGGTAATTGGCACTCACGGTAGAGTTCGTCAATGGCGCAAGGTGTTGGTGACAGAACTTTTAACAAAGCGTCGCGGGCTTTTCTGACGTCGTCGTCGGATAGTTTAGTGAGTGTTTTGGGCTGTGATGCAAGGGGTGCAGGCTCGTGTAATTCCTCGATTGAAGGCAGGCAGTCGAGAATGTCCTGCGTCTCACAAACCAGCGTGGCTCCGTCCTTGAGCAGCTGGTTTGTGCCCTCGGCGCGGGGGTCCAGCGGATTTCCCGGTACAGCGCAGACTTCGCGGGAGAAATCAGCAGCGTAACGCGCTGTTATCAGGGAGCCAGAGCGATGGGCAGCCTCAACAACCACGGT
>PAHJ01000132.1 GCA_002705565.1 Geminicoccus sp.
ACCTAAGCAGACGGTCTGTTTGACCGTCAGACCAAAGCAAACGGTCTGTTTGACCGTCAGACCAAAGCAGACGGTCTGTTTGACCGTCAGGCGAAAGTAAGCGGTCTGTTTGACCGTCAGGTGGCGCTATTCGGTCTTGGCCAATACCACCGTCGTGCTTTCCACATCGACGATCTTGGCGAAGCTGCCGACGTCGAAGGTTTCCTGCGATTTAGCCCGCCATACGGTGTCACCAATGCGCACGGAGCCGGAAACACCCAATCGAACCGCTCGGTGGACTTCCACCACCTGCCCGATCATCGAGGCGCCTCGGTCGTTCAGGTCGCTATCTTCGCTGGAACTGAGATACCGCTTCCATAGGTTCCGCCCGACAATCAGGCCGACCAGCGACGCGATGCCGAAGACCAGCAGGTTGACCATGGGCATATCGCCCGGAACGACCCAGGCGAAACCAGCGGTCAGAATACCGCCAATGCCGAACCAAAGCAGGATCGTACCGGGGGCCATTAATTCCAGCAGCAGCAGAACAAAGCCTACCGCCAGCCAGAACCAAGGCGCTGAAAAGAAATCCCCGAATTCCATCAAACCGGTCCCTTCTTATTTCGACGAGTTTTGCACGGTGGCTTTGGCAAGCTCGGAAATACCGCCAATCGCCCCAATCACGCTGGATGCCTCAAGCGGCATGAAGACCAGTTTGCCATTGTTCGAGCTTGCGATTTCCTTAAGCGCCGTGATGTAGTTGTTCGCCACGAAGTAGTTGACGGCCTGCAAATCACCTTCCGCGATGGCTTTGGAGACCATTTCGGTTGCACGCGCCTCCGCTTCGGCTTCACGCTCACGGGCTTCGGCGTCACGGAAGGCGGCTTCACGGCGACCTTCGGCTTCGAGGATCAGCGACTGCTTTTCACCTTCGGACTTCAGAATTTCAGCAGCCCGGAAACCTTCGGCGTCGAGAATGTTCGCACGCTTCTCCCGCTCCGCTTTCATCTGCCGTGCCATGGCGTCCACAAGATCGCGAGGTGGGGTGATGTCCTTGATCTCAACGCGTGTGATTTTCACGCCCCAGGGATCGGAGGCGTCGTCGATCACCCGCATGAGGGATTCGTTAATCCGGTCACGGTTGGAGAGTATTTCGTCAAGATCCATGGAGCCCACCACCGTACGGATGTTGGTCATGGTCAGGTTTACGATGGCACGGGTCAGGTTGCGCACCTGGTATGACGCACGCGGGGTGTCTACGACCTGATAGAAAACGACGCCATCGACGGTAACCATGGCGTTGTCCTTGGAAATCACCTCCTGACTGGGGATGTCCAAAACCTGCTCCATGACGTTCATTCTGATGCCGACGTTGTCAAAGAACGGCACGATGATATGCAATCCAGGGTCGAGCAAACGGGTGAATTTACCAAACCGTTCAACTGTCCATTCGTTACCCTGGGGCACAGCCTTGACCGAGCCGGTGACCAGAAAAACGATGACGAGAAAGATGGCGATGATAACGATTGAGCTGAAGCTCATGAAAAAGCCAAACAGTTCCATTTTCAGTTTCCTTTGTTGTGATGAAGGCCAACTTCCCATGGGTCGGCAGTGCGCATGTCAGATATGTGAACTTCAAGCTTATTTTGCAAGGGTTTCCGGTCTGAACACGGTGTTGGTTGTCAGGCCTAGCCTGCGGCTATACCTATGCCGACATCAAGATTTTTACGAGGACACGAGTCTGCCATGGCGGTTCTGCCCATTCTCATTGCTCCACACCCGACGCTGAAGGCCAAGGCCAAGCCGGTTAAGGAGGTTACCGACGCGGTCCGAGCGCTGCTCGATGACATGCTGGAAACCATGTACGATGCGCCCGGGATTGGCCTGGCCGCAAACCAGGTCGGGTCGTTGTACCGTGTTCTGGTGATGGACTGCGGCGCGCGCGAAGATGATGAGCAGCCGCGCCCCATCAAGATTATCAATCCCCAAATCACAGGGGTTTCTGAAGAGCTTTCCAGCTACGAGGAAGGCTGCCTGAGCATCCCCGAGCAATTCGCCGATGTCGAACGCCCTGCGGTCGTTCGGATCAAGTACCTGGACGAGACCGGAAAAGCTCAGGAGCGGTTGTTTGAAGGGCTTGAAGCGACTTGCGTGCAGCACGAAATCGACCACCTCGACGGTATCCTGTTTGTTGACCACCTGAGCAATCTCAAGCGCAACATGCTGATGAAAAAGCTCAAGAAGCTGATCAAGGAGCGCGAAGAAGAAGGTGATCATGCCTGAGGACCACAGCGAAGCGGCTGCAAGCTGGTCCATGGACTCGCTTGAAATCACCGACGCCTTTGGCCGGATAGTCCCGATTTCTCTGCGCTACAACACCGGCTTCATGGACGCAGCGGTTCGCGCCAGCGTACGCGATCGGGTGACTTTTTTCTGGCGGTTCGAAGATGACCCGCTGATGGGGGCCGGTGGACCTGCCCCGGAGATGGAGGCGGGGTTGGCGGAGATGGAAGCCGCCATCATTGCCGCGATCCCCGGCGATGGCGGCTCGCTGGTCGCTGTGCGGCTGGGGAACGGAATGGTCGAATACGCGGTCGCCTTTTTCTCAGACGCTGCGCATGAGAGCTTTGCCGAGAATTTTGAACCACCCAAAGTCTTCTTCAACAAATTTGCGGCACAGCAATTCGAACACGGCCATGAATTCTGGCCCGAATACCTGCCCAAAGGTTTTGAAACGGAGGGCTGAGGCATGCGGGTGGTCTTTATGGGAACGCCGGAGTTTTCTGTTGTTGCTTTGCACGCGCTGATCGAGGCGGGGCACGAGATCGTCTGCGCCTATTCTCAGCCGCCACGACCGGCCAAACGCGGCCAGAAAGAACGCCCCTCACCGGTTCACGCAGCCGCCCAGGCCGCCGGTATTGCTGTGCGCACGCCGTTGAATTTCAAAGACCCTGATGAACGCGAAGGCTTTGCCGCGCTTGAGGCGGATGTGGGGGTGGTTGTGGCCTATGGACTGATCTTGCCGACCGCCATTCTGGATGCCCCGAAGCACGGCTGCTTGAACATCCACGCCAGCCTGCTGCCTCGCTGGCGCGGCGCGGCGCCGATCCACCGGGCGATCGAAGCAGGTGATGCAGAGACCGGTGTTGGGATCATGCAGATGGAGGCGGGCTTGGATACCGGGCCCGTCCTGCTCGAAGATCGTCTGAGTATCGGTGAGACCGAAACCACGGGCGATTTGCACGATAGGCTTGCGGAGCGAGGTGGTCGGCTGATCGGCGAGGCTTTGGGGCAGATCGATGGGTTGCAAGCCGTTCCACAGGCAGCGGATGGGATCACCTACGCACACAAGATCGATAAGGCCGAGACCCGTATTCGCTGGGATGCACCGGCCGCGGCGGTCAAGCGCCGGATCAACGCCTTTTCTCCGTTTCCCGGGGCGTGGTTCCAGGTTGAGGGCGTGCGGGTGAAGGCTTTGCGGGCGCGCTTGGCTCCAGAGGGCGCGATCGGTGCGCCCGGTGAAGTGCTGGACGGGCTGACTATCGCCTGCGGTGAAGGCGCGGTGCAGCTGCTTGACGTGCAGCGCGCAGGCAAGAAGCCGGGCAGTGCGGAGGACTTCCTGCGCGGCAACCTGATTGCGCCTGGAACGGTGCTCGACTGATGCCGCGCTTTGCCATTAAGCTCGAATACGACGGCACGCCTTTCATGGGCTGGCAGTATCAGGAGCACGGGCCATCGGCACAGGCTGTTGTGATGGCGGCGTTCAAGACGTTCACCGGGGAGGATCTGACCATCTACGCCAGTGGCCGCACCGACGCTGGAGTGCACGCGCTGGGGCAGGTGATCCACGCGGATATCAGCAGTGACCGCTTCGATGCCAACCGCGTGCGCGAAGCGCTCAACGGCTGCTTACGGCCGCATCCGGTGGCGGCGCTGGACGTCATTGAGGTCGACGAAGAGTTCCACGCCCGCTTTTCTTGCACGGGCCGGGCCTATCGCTACGTGATCATCAACCGCCGTCCCGGGTTGACGCTGGACCGGCAGAGGGCATGGCTGGTGAAGTCTCGCTTAGACGCGGACGCCATGAACGAGGCGGCGCAAGCATTGGTCGGAAACCACGATTTCACGTCCTTTCGCGCCATTTTGTGCCAAGCCAAGTCACCGGTTAAGACGCTGGATTCTCTGCGCGTCTGGCGCACGGGGGAGCGGGTGATCATCGAGACCGCCGCGCGGTCTTTCCTGCACAATCAGGTGCGCAACATGGTTGGTACGCTGGTCGAGGTCGGGGCAGGGCGTAAACCAGTGTCTTGGGTGAAAGAGGTGCTGGAAGCCAAAAACCGCCAGGTCAGCGGCCCCAAGGCCCCCGCCTGCGGTCTGTATTTCCTGCGCGCGAGTTATCCGGCGAAGTACCGCTGGAGCAGCGAGGCGTAGATTGCGGCCAGTGCGTCCAGATCGGCGATGTCAACGCGCTCATCGACCTTGTGCATGGTCTGCCCCACCAAACCGAACTCTGCGACCGGGCAAACATCCTTGATAAAACGTGCGTCAGAGGTGCCGCCAGCGGTCGAATACTCGGGGCGTCGGCCTGTATGGTCTTCGACCACGTCGGCGATCATCGCGCCAAAGGCTTCTGGCGGATAGATGAAACTTTCCCCCGAAATCCGGTAGCGATAAGACACGTTGGCCCTGAAGGGCTCAACCGCTGCGTCGATCCATGCCCGCAAGCTTTCGCTGCTGTGCTGGTCGTTGAAGCGAATGTTCATGGTGGCCGTGGCCTTGGCCGGGATCACGTTGTCAGCGCTGTTTCCGACATCAACGGTGACCACTTGCGCCGATGAGGCCTGAAAGTGATCTGTACCGCTATCCAGCGGCTGGGCGGTTAGCGCGGAAAGCACGGACAGGAGTGGATGAACGGGGTTGTCGGCGAGGTGAGGATAGGCCGCGTGGCCTTGGGTGCCATGGCTCTCAAAATACGCCGTCACCGATCCGCGCCGGCCAATTTTGATAGCGTCACCCATGGCGTTGGGGTTGGTCGGCTCGCCTACGATACAGACATCGGGTCGCTCGCCCTGTTCCGCCATCCAGTCGAGCAACGCCCGGGTGCCATCGGTAGCCGGGCCTTCTTCATCCCCGGTGATGATCAGAGAAACGGCATCACCCTCCGCACGCTGGCTGAGCACCTGCTCGACCGCGTCCATGAAGCACGCCACACCGGATTTCATATCCACCGCCCCGCGCCCAAAGAGCACCCCGTCCACCACCTCAGCGGCAAAGGGCGGATGGGTCCAGGCGGCTTCGTCACCCACCGGGACCACGTCCGTGTGGCCTGCAAAGGCGAAGTGGCGACCATTGCTGGCCCCGCGGTTGCCGAATTTGACGAACAGGTTGGGCGTGCCGTTACGGTCGATCCGCTCTGACCAGCCGCCCAGCCGCTCAGCCCAGGCCGCAATGTACTCGAGCGCGCCGCCCTCGATAGGTGTTACCGAGGGGCACTGGATCAGTGCGCGGGCATGGGTCAGGGCGGGGCTCTGGGTCATGGTTGGTCTCAGTTCAGTCGCGCATCAGTCGCGCAGCAGCTCGTTGATGCCCGTCTTTGAGCGGGTTTGCGCGTCCACGCGCTTGACGATCACGGCGCAGTATAGCGATGGACCATTGCCGGTTTTGGACGGTAGGGCTCCAGGCACAACCACTGAGTAAGACGGAACCCGGCCCATGAAGATCTCGCCCGTCGCCCGGTCTACGATCTTGGTCGATGCGCCGATGTAGACGCCCATGGACAGCACGGCACCTTCCTCGACCACCACGCCTTCGGCCACTTCCGAGCGCGCGCCGACGAAGCAGTTATCTTCAATAATCACGGGGCCAGCCTGCAGTGGCTCCAGCACACCGCCGATCCCGGCGCCGCCGGATATGTGGCAGTTCTTGCCGATCTGCGCACAGGATCCGACTGTTGCCCAGGTATCGACCATGGTGCCTTCATCGACGAAAGCGCCCAGGTTGACGAACGACGGCATCAGCACGACGCCCTTGGCGATGTGCGCTGAGCGGCGGACGATAGCGCCGGGAACGGCGCGGAAGCCAGCGGCCGCGAATTGTTCTGGGCCCCAGTCGCCAAACTTTAGCGCGACCTTGTCCCACCCTGGCGCACCGCCGCATGCGCCATCCATGACCGCCATGTCATTCAGGCGAAAGCCGAGCAGGACGGCTTTCTTCGCCCACTGGTTCACGGTCCACTGACCGACGGCCTGTTTCTCAGCGACCCGCAGCGCGCCACTGTCGAGTGCATCGAGCGTGGCATTCACCGCGTCGCGGATATCGCCTTGTGTGGAGGAATTGATGTTGTCGCGATCATCGAAGGCCGCTTCGATGAGGGATTCGAGCCGAGCGAGGTCCATGACGTACTCCTGTCGCCTTAGAGTGGGGGGATTACAAAGTCTTCAGAACGGTGTCGTTCAGAAACTCGGTCAGGTCCAATACAGAATGGTCAATGAAGCCATTACCATCTTCAAGACCCATATTTCCCCAGGCCGTATCGGTCACGAGGTGCGCCGTCATCATGCCCAGATCCTTGGCTGTACGCAGGTTCTTCGGGCTGTCCTCAAAGAAGATCGCGCGCCTTGGATCGACGCTGTGCTCAGCAAAGAAAGTCTCGAAGGCGATGGGGCGAGGCTTGGGTTTGAAGTCGATGGTGCGGATGTCGGCGATGGCTTCGAAGTCATCGCGGGCAAAACCCAGCTGATCCAGGCATGCTTCAGCGTGCTCCTTGAACCCATTGGTAAAAATCAGCACGCGCCCCGGCAGCTGTTTGACCGCCTCGACTAGATCAGGGCTGTGCGGGATTCGGCCGTAGTCCACCTGCATCAAAAAGTGCGCGTAGGCGTCGACTTCAATGCCGCGCTCAGCCACCAGACCTGAGAGCGTGGTTCCATATTCCAGAAACAGACGCCGCTGCTCCTTCTTGGCTTCGACCAGGGGAAGATCGAGGGCTTCGGCCACGTACAGACCCATGCGCTCTGCAATTTGCGGGAAGAAATTCGAACTGGCGGGGTAGAGCGTATCGTCGAGGTCAAAGACCCAGGTGTCGATGGAGGAAAAGGGCATGGGGCTTGTCTCTCGTGCTGTGCACACCTTGATTGGACGTTTCGTCCAGCTTTGCCAAGTCCGCGCGTACGAAAATTAATGACTGCGTCTGCGGTTTTTTGGTCGCCCGAATCCGCTAAATGCTTTAAATTATGCGACTATTGGCACAGGAGACGGTTTTGACGGACTCGCGATTAGATAGTTCGCTCGGTTTTTGGAGTGGGTGGCGGCGATATGCTCTGGCGCTAGGGGCTTTGCTCTTCCTTTTTGCCCTGTTGTTCTGGGCATTCGCAGAATTGAACCGTCATAACAAAGATATTCAGACCGGCGGCAACAATTCGCCCTTCTGGCGGATCGGCGAGGTCGAAACGGCTCTCTTGCGCTATATCAATGCCATGGATCTGTATCGATCACTGGATCCTGAGAGTTCACCTGTCGCCGTCGTTGACACCTACGAAGTGCTGCTCACCCGCGTTTCACTGTTTCAGAACCCCGATCACATGAATGCCGTCGCGGAGATTGATGGAGCCATCACGTCGCTAAACGCGCTGTATGGGGAGTTGATCAACTTACAGCCACAAATGGAATTGCTGGCGGAGAATGGACTGACCGGGGGGCAGATCAAGGCCATTCGAGAATCGATGAACGGCTTTGCCTGGGAATTCAGTGGTTATCCGCGTGAAGCTATGCAGGTGCAGGAACGGCTGATCAGCGATGTGCAGCGTAAGGTGCGCAACACCTACAATCTGCTGGCCCTGATTTTTCTGTTCATCGTCGCTACGGGCGGCATCATCGCCTTCTTTGTCTTCCGTGAGCGAAGTTTGGCCATCGAGACCCAGAATTATCTGGCCACGGCCATCGAAACCATGCCGGACGCCTTTGCGCTCTATGACGGCGAAGACCGACTGGTCCTTTCCAACCAGCGGTTCCGTCAGAACCACGGGATGACGCTGGATGAGGCACAGAGCGGGCCAGAGTTCGCAGCGCTGCTCAAACGCGATCTGAGCGCCGATCGCTTCCCAGCCGCCAAGCCAGACGCGACCGGCTGGCTGGCCAAGCGCATTGCTCGACACAACAACCCTTCAGCGCCGTTTGAAGAACCCTTCATGCACGACCGCTGGCTGCAAATCGCTGAGCGGCGGACGCGACGAGGCGAGGTTGTCTCCATCGCAACTGACGTCACGCAGCTCAAGCTTCGCGAGTTGGAACTCAAGGAATCGTCGGTTCGATTCCGTCAGCTTGCCGAAGCCTCCTTTGACGGGATTGTCGTGGTTGAGGACCGGCGGATCAGCCGTTTCAACGATCACTTGAACGATATCTTTGGGTGGACGGCAGGCGAGTTGCAAGGTGAAGCCATCGACATCCTGTTCGCACCTGGCACCGAAGAGGCCTGGAACGAAGCCCTGGGCCAGACTGTCTTGCGGGCCCGTGAAACCCTGGCCCAGCACAAAGATGGCCATGTTTTCAACGTCGAGCTGTCCTCACGCGCCATTGACCATGGACAGACGCGGTCGGAGATTGTGTTCTCGATCCGGGACATTTCAGAACGCAAGCAGGCTGAGACCGAAATGCGTGCCGCCAAGGACGCCGCCGAAGCCGGCTCCCGGGCGAAGTCAGACTTCCTGGCCATGATGAGCCACGAAATCCGCACACCCATGAATGCCATCATGGGCATGACCACCATGCTCATGAACTCCGACCTGCACCCTCAGCAGAAAGCCTACGCAACCACCGCGCAGGATTCGGCAGAGGGCCTGTTGGTGATCCTGAACGACCTGCTGGATCTCTCCAAACTCGAAGCGGGTAAGCTGAATTTTGAAGAGGCGAATTTCGACCTGCCGGAACTGGCGCTTGGCGTGATGGAGCTGCTGTCATCGCACGCGGATGAGAAGGGCCTTTCCGTCCACGGTGATTGGCATGACTTGACCAACCCGCGCGTGAAGGGTGATCCGACCCGCGTGCGGCAGTTGCTGCTCAACCTGCTGGGTAACGCCATCAAGTTCACCGAGGAGGGCAACGTCACCCTGCGCATCTCGCAGGAAGACCCCAGCCATGAAGGCCGGATTGGTACCTTTGTCGAGGTCATCGATACGGGCATTGGTATTTCACGCGAGCATCAGGCCCGGCTATTCGAGCCCTTCAGTCAGGCTGATGCCACGGTTAACCGCCGCTTTGGCGGTACCGGGCTCGGACTGGCGATTTGCCGACGGCTGGTTGACGCCATGGGTGGTGAGATCGGTGTGGCCTCGGACCACGGGAAGGGCGCAACGTTCTGGTTCCGGCTGGAGTTCGACAAAGCCAGCGGTGACGCCGTGACTTTGGTGCACGACGGCGAGCACGACCACCTCAAGTCCTCTGCCCGCTCCACGACCAGCGTTGCTCTCAAACACAGTAAGAAACCGCCCAGGACGAGCCCGGAACAAGAGGGTCTGCGGCGTGTGCTGCTGGTCGAAGACAGCCCAACCAACCGCGCTGTGGTCGAAGCCTTCCTCGAAGACCTGCCGATCGATCTGGAAATGGCCGAAAACGGAAAAGAAGGGTTGGAGAAGGCCTCTGAAGGCGGCTACGACCTAATCCTCATGGATATGGCGATGCCGGTCATGGATGGACTCACGTCTGCTTCCGAAATCCGCAAGCTACCGGGCCTGAGTGGAAAAACGCCAATTGTGGCGCTGACGGCCAATGCCATGGAAAGCGATCGCCAGCGTTGCTTGGCCGCAGGCATGAACGACTACCTAGCAAAGCCGCTCAAGCTTGAGTCGTTGGTCAAGATCGTCAGCCGCTGGGTGGTGTTGGATGAGGCACCGTCGGCGCCGTCAATTGCTGAGCTGAGTGATTGGGATGCGGTTGAGGCCGCGGCACGTGAGGCGATTGAGGTCGCCGACGACTATGCCGCTGACGCTGACCTCGCTAAAGCTGATGCCAATGCCACCAACTTGGTGCCAGACCAGGCCGAGACCGGTACCCCGTCAAAAACCGCCGCCAAAACTAAGCCAGCCCGAAAAACCAAGCCTACCAATGCGAAGCCGAGCGCCAAATCTGCGCCGGCGAAGCAGCCTGCGTCTGGTCAACCCGAATCAGGCGACACGGCCCCCCATGCCGTCGATTGGGCGTCGGCTGATATGGAGGCTGGCACGCCGACCGAGGACGAGGGCTACGACCTGGAAATCCGTGCCCGCGCTGAACGCGCCATCGCGGCAAGTGGAACCCATGTCACCGCAGAAGACGGAAAGGGCGCGCCTGAATCCGCGGCTGAAATGCTGGTTGATGAAGCTGTGCTCGAGCAGATGCGGGAGGATACGGGTGAGGACATCGTGCGTATGCTGGTCACATCCTTCCTTGAGGAACTACAAGATCGCATGCCCAAGGTTATGCAGCTGAGTGAGTCCGAGGACTGGACCGGCCTGCGACATGAAGCGCACACCATTAAAGGGTCAGCGGCAACTTTTGGGGCTGCCATGCTGTCCAAAACGGCCAAGCGCATCGAAACGGCCTGCGACAATGCAGACTTCGAGCAGGTAAGAGCAGACGTTGCCGATTTTCCGAAGCTCGCCCAGAAAACGCGCGAGTCGCTGGTTAAATCCCTGAAACTAAAGCTTCCGGACGAGAAGGAGGCAGCCTGAGCAGAGGATAATGGCGGCTTTTGGCAGGATATTGCCGAAAATCAACGCCTTTACTTCATTTTTCTCTATACCAATTTAAGAAGGAACCAAGGCAGTATCGCGGCCTGCACTCCCCCGTGGAAAGCGCCGTAAAATCGCCACGCACTATCAAAAGGGCCGTCCACCATGGCACCGCACGAAAGCGCCGCTCTGTACGATCATGACCTTGAACTTAGCGACGAGGGCATCGACGCGACGGACGTTCACAACATCGTCCCAATCAAGGGAACAGGTCAACCAAACCGCTCCGAAGCCGAGGCAGCGGTTAAAACGCTGATTTCTTATACCGGCGAGAATGCTGACCGCTCTGGCGTGCTTGAAACACCCAAGCGCGTCGTGAAGGCCTTTGACGAGTGGTTCGGCGGCTACAAAATTGACGCTGATGGCTTACTATCTAAGACCTTTGACGAGGTCGAGGGCTATCAAGACATGGTCCTGCTGCGGGATATTCCCTTCCACAGCCACTGTGAACACCACATGGCGCCCATCGTCGGTAAGGCGCATGTCGCTTACATGCCCAAGGGGCGCGTGGTTGGCATTTCCAAACTGGCGCGCGTGGTTGACGCCTTCGCCCGGCGGTTCCAGATCCAAGAACGCATGACAGAAGAAGTCGCGCAGACCATCGAGCGCGTTTTGGAACCTGCTGGCGTCGCCGTGGTGATCGAGGCCGAACACCACTGCATGACCACCCGTGGGATCCATACCCACGACACGGTCATGCACACAAAGCACCTTTCCGGCGTGTTCCGCGAAGATACCAACCTGCGCCGCGAGTTTTTTGACGCGCTGCGTTAAGGTTGCTCTTGAGCTAAAGCAACACTAAGGTCCGGCCCGTGTTCAACGGGCCGGGAGCGCCACCTTGGATCTACGATCCGTCGCAAACATTGTCGGCTATCTTCTCGGCATTCTTGCGCTCGCTATGCTCTTGCCTGCGGCCTACGAGTTGGTTCTGGGAAGTCCCAACTGGACGTCATTTGTTGTCTCCTCCTCAATCACAGGGTTTGCCGGCATTACGCTGAGTTTAACCACGCGGACCAAGCGCCCCGTGTTCTCCGTCCGGCATGCCTTTGTTTTCACGACCGTTGCCTGGGCCGCTGTTTGCCTGTTTGGAGCCTTGCCGTTTGTTTTTGGCGATCTGGGCCTGAGTCTCGGCGAAGCGGTTTTTGAAGCCACCTCTGGGATTACCACAACGGGCTCGACCGTTATGACGGGCCTGGATCTGCTGTCGCCTGGCTTTTTGCTGTGGCGTGCGTTGCTGCAGTGGCTGGGCGGGGTCGGTATCGTTGTAACGGCGATGAGCCTGCTGCCAGCATTGCAGATTGGCGGTATGCAGCTGTTTAAAACAGAGTCCTTTGAGCAGACCGAAAAACTGCTGCCGCGCGCCGGCGAGCTATCGGTCAAGATTATTCAGGTTTACCTGATCCTGACCATCCTGGCGGGCGTCACCTACGCTTTGCTGGGCATGTCGCCTTTTGACGCCGCCGTGCACGCCATGACCTCAATCGCAACCGGTGGATTCAGCAACCACGACAGCAGCTTCGCCCATTTCGAAAGCGCGGCCATCGAGGGCGCGGCGATCGTTTTCATGCTGGCCGGTTCGCTGCCCTTCCTGCTGTATATTCGCCTGTCGCGGCGGGAANTGGGAGCCTTGCGCGGGGATAGCCAGATGTGGACGTTTCTGGCTCTGGTNGGNGNCGGCGTTGCGCTGCTGACGCTGTGGCAGGTGATCACGTCGGTCGCGCCCTTTCCTGAAGCCNTNCGCCACGCNGCNTTCAACACNACATCGATNATCACTGGNACNGGCTATGCCAGCGCNGACTACTCCGCCTGGGGTGCTTTCCCGAACGCNCTGCTGCTGGTGGCAATGTTCATTGGCGGGTGCGCAGGTTCAACGTCCTGCGGCATCAAGGTGTTCCGCTTTCAGGTGCTGTACATTACCTCAGTCGCGCAGGTTCGCCGACTGGCTGAGCCCCGTCGCGTCCGGGTGACGTACTACAACCGTAAGCCGCTGACCGACGAAGTCGCTGAGTCCGTCCAGGTGTTCTTTTTCCTGTTCATCCTGACCTTCGGTGCGTTGGCCGCTGCATTGGGATTTATGGGGTTGGACATGGTCACAGCCATTTCCTCAGCAGCCACGGCGGTGGCCAACGTCGGGCCGGGTCTGGGTCCCGTGGTTGGTCCGTCTTCGACCTTTGCCAGCCTGCCTGAGGGCGCGAAGTGGCTCATGGCCGCGGGTATGCTGCTGGGACGGCTTGAGCTGTTCTCCGTCCTCGTCCTGCTGGTCCCGAGTTTCTGGCGCGAGTAGAGTAGGCCTGTTACTGCAGCGTCACGGCCATGTCTTCGGGCGCGAAGGTGTAGGTTGTGGCGCAGAACTCGCACGTCGAGCTAATCAGTCCATCGATGAAGCACTCCGCCAGCTCTTCGGCACTCAGCGATAGCAAAACGGTTTTCAGCCGATCCTCTGAACACTGGCAATGGTGCCGTAAGGGCTGCCTGTCAGAGACGCGCACACCGTCTTCGTGGAACAAGCGATACAGCAGGGCCTGTGCCGGCAAGTTGGCGTCAGTCAGCTCATCGGGCTTGACGGAATTAATAAAGGCTAGCGCCCGATCCCAGGCGTCGCGGGCCGCATCGCCATCGACCAATTCGCCCTCACCCCCGATTTCCGGCAAGCGCTGAGCCAGAATCGCACCGGCCCGCCAGGCGCCAGTGGTATCGCGGTCTGAGGACACGCGCACAATCATATCCACCTGATCCGACTGCTGGAAATAGTGCTGGATGCACTCCGCCAGATTGGTGCCGGAGAGGTCAACAATGCCCTGATAGCGTTCGGTGTACTGTCCCTGATCAACGGTAAAGGCGATGTAGCCCTTTCCGACCAGTGAGCGAAAATCGTGCATGTTCAGCGCGTCGTAGGCCGCGGCATCGAACTGTGCGTAGCCTCGCAACGCGCCCTCCGTGGTCACGTCCGCGACCAGCATGCTGACTGGGCCGTCAGACTGGGTTTGCAGAATCAATTTGCCCTCGAACTTCAAAGAGGACGCCATGGCCGCGGCCAGGGCCGCCGCCTCGGACAGCAAGGCTGCAACCGGGGCCGGGTAGTTGTGCACTTTGACAATGCCATCGACAGTCGAACCCAGGCGAACCAATCGGCCCGAGATATCGGTGCCGTGGACCATGTAGGGCTGGGCGATGTTGTCATCGACCTGTGCTGTGGTGGTTTCCAGACTGATCGAGCTCATGGCGGTGGTGTCCTGCTTACTGAGCGGCGCCGGGTGCGGGTTGGGTGTCGCTTTCGCGAAGCCGGTCAGGCGCGTCCATGCGGGTTTGCGATGGCAACTGACAGGCCCTAGGAAAACGCACCCATGCACCAGGCAAGGATGGCTTTCTGTGCATGTAAGCGGTTTTCCGCTTCATCAAAGACCACAGATTGCGCACCATCCATGACGCTGGAGGTCACCTCCTCCTCCCGGTGGGCAGGCAGGCAGTGCATGAAGATCGCCTCCTTGTCCGCTTGCGCCATCAGGTCGTCGTTCACCTGAAAGGGTGCGAGCATATTGTGCCGGTTCTCGGCGTCTTCGTCGCCCATGCTGATCCACGTGTCGGCAAACACCGCATCGGCGCCGCGCACCGCGTCTTCTGCGTTGGTGGTCAGTGAGACAGCATCCCCGGCGTAGGCCACGGCCTCGGGGTCGGGGCGCAGTTCTGGCGGGGTGCCAATACGGGCGTGAAAGCCAAACTGCTGCGCCGCTTCCATGAGCGACACAGCAACATTGTTGCCATCGCCGACCCAAGCCAGCGTGGAGCCAGCGATATCACCCTTGTGCTCCTCATACGTCAGCACGTCCGCCATCAGCTGACAGGGGTGTGAGCGGTCGGTTAGGCCATTGATCACGGGGATCGAAGCGTGCTCCGCCAAACCGAGCAGCATGTCGTGGGAGAAGCACCGAATCATGATGGCATCGACATAGCGAGACAGGACCTTGGCCGTGTCGTGGATGCTTTCGCCACGGCCGATCTGCATGTCGCTGGCGTTCAGCACAATGGCTTCGCCCCCCAGTTGTTTGATCGCGCATTCAAATGAGACCCGTGTACGGGTTGAGGGCTTCTCGAAGATCATGGCCAGTGTTTTGCCAACCAGTGGTCGCTTCTCCGACCCAGCCTGTCGCGCTGCCTTGATGGTCTTGGCGCCATCGATGATGGTGCGAAGGTCCTGGGAGGAAACATCTTTGAGATCGAGAAAGTGACGGGTCATGGGGTACCCCTTGTGGATTGGATGGTGATTTATGGGCTTGGACGCGACAGAGTTATGAACCGGTTGAGGCTCAACCCCGTATGGCTACGCCGACCGCGTTCAAGGCCTCAAGGGCCTGGTCGATTTCGGCGTCTGATACGATCAGCGGTGGCAGCAGTCGGATGACGTTCTGACCCGCCGGGACCGTCAACAGATGGTGATCATCGCGCAGGCGCTCAACAATCTCCCCGCAGGTGTGTGGCTGGGCGATCATCAGACCCTGCATCAGACCGGCACCGCGTCTGAGCTGGTAGACGTGTGGGTGGGCATCGACGATTGCCCCCAGACCGTCCCAAAGACGGTTGGACGCTGCGTAGACCCGCTCCATAAAGCCAGGCTGCAACATCACATCCAGCACGGCGCACCCGACACGGCTGGCCAGCGGATTGCCGCCGTAAGTGGTGCCGTGCATGCCCGCGCTGATGCCGGCCATAGCTTCTGTCGTGCCGAGGAAGCAACCGAGCGGGAAGCCTCCGCCGATCCCTTTGGCCACGGCCATCAGGTCCGGGTCCGCTGTGCCATCGGCCCACTGGTGCGCGAACAATCGCCCGGTCCGGCCCACGCCGCACTGTACTTCGTCGTAAATCAGCAGAATGCCGAACTCGTCACAGGTCTCGCGCAGGGCCCTGAGGTAGCTCAGGTCCGCAGGCGCGATCCCGCCCTCACCCTGGATCGGCTCGACCAGCACAGCAGCGGTTTCTTCGGTAATCGCTGCGCGCAGTTCGTTGGGATTGTTGAACGCGACGTGGTCGAAGCCACCAACGCGCGGACCAAAGCCCTCCAGATGCTTGGCATTATTGCCCGCAGAGATCGTCGCCAGTGTACGGCCGTGAAAGGCTGAATTGGCGCCGATGATGCGGTATTTGTGCGGGTTTCCCTGCACATGATGGAAACGTCGCGCGGCCTTGATGCAGCCTTCCAGCGCCTCGGCCCCGGAATTGGCAAAAAACACCAGATCGGCAAAGGTATTCGCCACCAATCGCTCCGCCAAGTCGCGCTGATGCGGGATTTCGTACAGGTTTGAGGTGTGCCAAAGCTTTGCAGCCTGGTCCTGCAGCGCCGCAACCAGCGCCGGATGCGAATGACCCAGGGCGTTCACCGCGATCCCCGATCCGAAGTCCAGATATCGTTGCCCGTCCGTGCTGATCAAGAAGCAGCCTTCGCCACGCGCAAACGCGATCGGAGCACGGGCGTACGTGGGTGCAATATGGGGAGAGGGGGCGATGAGGCCTTCAGGCATGGGTCTTGGGCTTTCAGATCCGAGTGAGTGGCGGTAAAAAAGAAAAACCCGCTGCGCGAACAGCGGGAGAAATCAATCTTTTCAACGTTGTGCTGAGCGCCCGCCCTTTGTCAAGCAGTGACCCCTTAGCAGATTTAGACCCCGACTATGCGCACGGCTCGCAGGACGATGGCCCATCGCGTGCAGGTCGCCGCTCGTCCCGCCGCCAGCCTCGTAAGCCCCGCAAGATCACGCCAGAGTACCTGCGCCGCGCCGCGCTGCACTATCTGGATCGCTATTCAGCCACTGAGATGTCTCTGCGTGCCGTCCTCAAGCGGCGCATTCGAAAGTCGGCGACGATCCATGATCTCGATCCAGATGTGCCGCAATGGGTCGATGCGCTGGTCGAGGACATGAAGCGGCTGGGGTTTATCAACGATGCGGCCTTTGCCCAGACGCGCGCAGTCTCGCTGCACCGCTCGGGCAAGTCTTCCCGGGCTATTGCGCAACGGCTGATGGAAAAGGGCATTCGTGGGGAATCGCTGGATCAGGCGCTCGCAGCGGCAAGTGAGGAGTTGGGTCACGGTGACGACCGACGGGCCATGGACCGCCAAGCGGGGGTCGAGTTTGCCCGGCGACGTCGTCTAGGCGTCTTCAACCCCAACCCCGCCGACCGTCAGGACCGTCGCGACAAGGACCTGGCGGCGCTGGCGCGTCGGGGTTTTGGCTATGACATTTGCCGGGCGGTGGTCGAGTCCGAAGACGAAGGCGACCTGTTGGCACGGCTTGAGTTAGATGGCGATTGATCGCGTCAGTTGACGGAGCTGTTCTCGTAATCGCTATCCAGCGAAAAGGCAGGAATGGCGACCATGAACTTAATGTCATCGTTGCCTAGCCGGAAATTGTAGTGGCCGCGCATAATGCCGCTGGGTGTTGAGAGCGGACAGCCGCTTTCATAGCTGAAGACCTCGCCCGGTCCGATAATCGGCTGGTCGCCCACAACGCCGGGGCCGCGAACCTCTTCGATATTGCCGCGCGCATCCGTGATGTGCCAGTAGCGCGAAATCAGCTGCACGGGCTCGTCCCCTTGGTTCTCAAGTCGGATCCGGTAGGCCCAGAAGAAATGGTGTTCGTCCGGGCGGGATTCGCTGTCGACAAAAAAGGGTTCAGCGGAAACGCGAATATTTCGGGTGGTGGCCTCATACATTGAAGCCTTTTGCCTATTTTGCAGCATCAGGTAAAGGACCCTTTTCGCACGTCAACTTGGAGGTAAATGAAAGCGACGCGCGTCCATGGCTTCGGCGTCGCGAGGATCGTGCGTGACCAGAATGGTTGGTAGCGCCGTGTTACGGATTTGGGCAGCGGTGAAGGCGCGCATGTCCGCCTTTGTCGCCTCGTCCAGCGCGGAAAAGGGCTCATCCAGCAAGAGGGCGTCGGGTTGGCTTAGCAGGGTCCGAAGCAGGCTGATGCGCGCGCGCTGTCCCCCGGACAGGCTCTCTGGATCCCGATCAGCAAAGCCGGTGAGCCCGGCAGTGCTGAGGGCTTGCTCGATCGTCGCTTGCCTGAGCACTGCGCTTTGGCCTGACGGCATGCCAAAACCGAGGTTTTGACCGACGCTGAGATGGGGAAACAGCAGGGGCGTTTGAAACACCAGACCCAGACGCCGCCGCTGGGGTGGAAGGCTGTTCAACCGCCGACCCGCAAGCTGGACCTCTCCGGTCCATCGGACGGGCGAAGCGGCAAATCCACCGATGATGTTGAGCAACGTGGTCTTCCCCGACCCGCTAGGGCCCATGACCGCGAGGATGTGACCCGGGTCAATGGACTGAGAAACCCCCGAGAACAGCGGTTCAGCGCCGATGTGAGCGCTGAGATTGATCAGATCAAGCGACATGTGCAGCAAGCCCCCGCCGGCGACGATACAACAAATCCGGTACGCTCAACGCACTGAAAAAGAATAGCAGTGCCCAAAAGGCCTGGGCGAGTGCGAACTGAGCAGCCGTTCGTCGGCTGCCACCGCTGGCCGCGGAGACGGCTTCGATGGTGAAGGTCTCGATCCGTCCCTGACCCAGGGTCAAGGTGGACAAGTAGGCAGCGACACTGACCGAGAGCCCGATGGCCAGGCTTGCCATAATCGGGCGCAGCAGGATGGGCAGCTCGACCAGCAAGAGCGCCTGCCACCGGGGCCGGCCCAGTGCCAGCGCCACTTGGCGGTAGTGGGGATCCAGTGCCATGATCGGGCCGCGCAGCGTCAGGTAACCATAGGCCGCCGTAAACATCACATGCCCCCACAACGCCAGCATCCACGGCGGCAGCCGCAGCCCGTTCAGGTCGATGAGCAACAGGGCGGGGATCAATGTCATTTGCGGGATCAATAAGGGCAGTACTGCCAGGCCGGACCAGGCCATTGCGCCCCGGGTCGTCACTGTGCGTGCCTGGCGCTCGGCCAGTACAAAGGCCAAGGCCAGCAGCAACCCGATCAGCGCAGACGCGAGCGCCAGCCAGAGTGTGTTGAGGCTTTCAACCGACATCAGCCCCCGCGCCCAAACCCAGTCCAAACCGGTCCAGCTCTGGGGCCAGGGTGCTGGAAACCGCCAGCGCTGGGCAAAGGCCCACAGCAGCAGCGACAACAGCGCCAGCACGGCAAACACCAGGGTGCCGCGCCCGACCAGGGATGCGGCGGCCAGGGCTGTCCCGACCAAGCTGCGTCGATTCCCATTGCTGGCCCAACGACCGGCAACCGCGCGCATCGTGGCAACAAGTCCGCCTAGGATCAGCAGCGCAGCAAAGGTCAAAACGGCAAGATGCAGGCTCAGCGCCAGCCCTAGACGCCATCCCTCCGCGCTTGGGTCTGACACTTGGTTGAGCGCCAGCACAGATAGGGGCGGCGGGGTCGTTGGCCCCAACACGCTGGCCATATCAACCGCGGAGATCCCATAAATGAACGCAATGACAATCGGCAAATTCAGAGCTTTGAGCAGGTGCGGCGCGATGATCTTGGCGAAGGCTGTGTGCCGATCGTACCCCAGCGAAATTGCGGCTCTGAAAGCGGGTTGCAGGCTGTCGCGGCGGGTTGCGCTGAGAGCGAGCAGGACAAAGAACGGCAGCTCCTTTATCGCCAGTCCGACGGCCAGCGACAGACCCCATGGGTCTTGCACCATGCTGAACAGCGGCGGACGGTCCAGTCCCGTTGCCCAGGGTGAAAGCAGCCTGATCAACCACCCCGAGGGCGCGATCAGAAACGCCAGCCCGACCGCCATGGCGGCATGCGGCGTGGCCAGCAGCGGCGGCATGCTCAAGCGAAGCCAGCGATCTGAGCGCCCGGCGACGCCAGACAGCAGTGCGCCAGCAAGGACAAGGGCGAGCACGGTTCCCAGACCGGCAGAAATCACGGCGATACCAGCAGCTTTGGCGTATCCCGGCAGGGCAAAGGCCTGCACAAGCGCCTCTGGCCCGCTGAGCACGACCAGAACCGGAAGTGCCAGCGCGGCCGGCACGGAAACCAGCGCCACCATCGGCAGCGCAGGGATTAATCCCAGACCGGGCTGGCGAGGTGTCAGGAGCCGTAACGCTGCGTCCAGGCAGCTTCCAGTGCATCGGTCCAAGACGGGTGAGGTTCGGGCAGGACAGGACCGATCGACACGGACAGGCCATTGGTGGCGTCGAGCAGTGCGGCACGCTGTGCGTCGCTCAGGCTCGCTTCATTCAGCACCGTGGCATCACCCCAGGCGTCCAGGCTCTGTTTGCGGATCTGGGCTTCGGGGGTCATTAGAAAGTTCGCAAAAACCTGCGCACCGGCGGAGGCGCTTGAGTTGAACGGGATGGCGACAAAGTGGGTGTTACCGATTGAGCCACCGTCGAATCCCTTGACCACCGTTGCTGCATTCAGCGTATCTGCTGTCACCAGCGCAGGGCCTTCGAGCGGAAAGAACGACAGCGTCGCGGCCGTTTCGCCGTCGCTGAGCAGCTGCTGTGCCGCAGGACCCGACGCTGGGAAGTTCCGTCCCCGCTGCCAAAGATTGGGATGCAGCGCATCGAGGAAAGCCCAAAGCGATTCCGTCACCCGCTCAAAATCGGCGGCTTCAACCGGCTCATAGAGCGCGTCTTGATGGCTGGAGAGGGCAAGGGCGGCTTGCTTGAGGAAGGTTGTGCCCAGGAAGTTTGGTGGTTGGGGGTAGGTAAAGCGCCCCGGGTTAACCGCCGACCACTCGATCAAAGCGCCCAGATCGGTGGGAAAGTCAGGGGCGTTTTCATCGTCTACGATGACGTTGAACTGCGCCATGCCCCAGGGGGCTTCTAGGCCTTCGGTCGGGGTTTGGAAGTCGAGAACTGTTGTCGGCTTTCCAACGACATCGACCTTGCCAAAGGCTGGAACCTGTTCTGCCCATGGGCCGAACAGCAGCTCTCCAGCCTTCATGGCGGCAAAGTTCTCACCGTTGATCCAGAGCAAATCGATGGATCCCTTACTGGTCTTGCCTGCCTGCTTTTCCAATCTGACCCGGTTCACAGCTTCAGCGGTGTCAGAGAGTTTGACGTGACGGACGGTGACGCCATGGTCTTCTTTAACCCGGTCTCCTGCCCAAGCGATGTAGGCGTTGATCCGCTCGTCGCCCCCCCAGGCGTTGAAAAAGACGGTCTGGCCAGCCGCCGCTGTGAGGGTCTGGCTCCAGTCCTGATCAGCGCTTTGGGCTGACGCAGGGGGAGCAAGCGACATCAAACTCAGCGCGAAGCCGAGGACGGCGACCTGGATGGGCGAGAATTGCTTAGATGGCATGGTGTGTCTGAGCCTGATTGTTACTGTTGGGTTCGACGGACTTTGTTCGGCTTTTTATGGGGTCGATTGACGGCCTTGTTAGTCTACGACCTAAGGCGATGACGTGCTGATGCCAAGGACTCATGAAGCGATCACACAAGCCCGTGAAGACCTTTGACCAAGCGCACCAAGGCCGCTGACCGCGCGTGGCGCAGCTCGATAATCCCGGTGATCAACCGATCCATACCGTCTTCGCGAAAATGAGACCCTATCCGTGTCGCAAAACGGCAGACGGAGCGCCGTGGTCATGCTAGGCGATTTTCCAATACGCGGTATTAGATCTCGGACTCAAAGGAAGGGCAGGTGGAATGAAAGTAGGATTTATTGGCTTGGGCAATGTCGGGGGTAAACTCTCCGGGAGCCTTTTGCGGAATGGTTTTGATCTGACGGTGCGCGATCTGGACAAATCCATCGCAGAGCCTTTCCTCGACCAGGGTGCGCATTGGGCCGATAGCCCAAAAGCCATGGCTGAGCGGGTCGATATGATCATTACATGCCTGCCTTCGCCAGCGGCGAGCGCGGCTGTGATGGAAGCGGACGACGGCATTTTGGCGGGGTTGAAGCCGGGCACGATCTGGGCCGAGATGAGCACCACGGACGAGGCAGAAGTGCGTCGGCTGGGCGATTTGGTCAAGGCCCGGGGCGGCGAGCCCATCGACTGCCCGGTTTCTGGCGGCTGCCACCGTGCGGCAACCGGCAACATCTCGATTTTTGCAGGATGCAGCCGAGACACGTTCGAGCGTGCCTTCCCCGTGATCCAGTCGCTGGGTCGCCGTATACTGCACACCGGCGATCTGGGCAGTGCGAGCGCGCTCAAGGTTATGACTAATTATCTCGCAACCGCCAATCTGGTGACGCTTTGTGAAGCGCTTGTAACCAGTAAGTTGGCGGGTTTGGATCTGAACACCACCTACGAAGCGATCCGCATTTCGAGTGGTAATTCCTTTGTCCACGAGACTGAAAGCCAGGTCATCCTGAACGGTTCGCGCGATATCAACTTCACGATGGATCTGGTGCGCAAAGATATCGGGCTGTTCCAGTCGATCGCGGAGCGGGCTGGGCTGGACCTAGAAGTATCGCCTTTGCTCAATGAGATCTTTGCCGATGGTGAAACCCGCTTTGGGTCGCGCGAGTGGTCGCCAAACATCATTAAGCGGTTGGAGGAAGCTGCGGGGGTCACCGTGCTCGCTGATGGCTTCCCTGCTGACATGGTGGATGACGAGCCAGAATATCCGGGCTGGGAAGTGGTGCCCAAAGGGCTGTCCCGTGCACCCCTGGTCGCGCCGCCAGAGGGCGTCGAATAGTGTCCTCAGACCCTTCACCTTCACCGGGCCTCGCGGCGTTTGAGGTCGAAGACCCTCGCGCCGCCGATGTGCGCCTGCTGGTTGAGGAGCTGGATGTCGAATTGGCGCAGCTTGCGGCGTGCGGTGGCTGTGACCTTTCGAGCGTCGATGAACTGTCGCAGGACTACGTGCAGTTCCTCGTCGCCCGCTACCACGGTCATCCCATCGCGTGTGGCGCCTTGGTGGTCAAGGATATCGACTGGGCCGAAATCAAACGGATGTACGTGCGCCCTGTGGTGCGCGGCAAAGGCCTCTCGCGGGCGATTCTCGATAATCTGCTGACCATGGCCCGGCGGCGGGATCTGCGGACGGTTCGGTTGGAGACGAATGTGCGCTCTGCGGCGGCTGTTGCGCTCTACCGTAGCGCCGGGTTCGAGCCCTGTGACCCCTACGAAGACCACCAAAGCTCTGAGGACGTCGATGCGCTGTTTATGGCTTTAGCGCTATGAAGGTTGAGGGTACTTGTTCTCGCCTCGCCGGATGCGGGTTTGCAGCATGGCGATGACGCCCGCGGCCTCGTCCTCGCGAAACGCACGCTCGATGGATGCTCTGAAATCAGACACAAGATTGAGGCCAAAGACGGAAACGTCAGAGATCTTGCTCACGCCTTCGTCGTCAACCACGGTCCATTTAACGTTGTAGTTCTTGCCGTGGGTGAAGACCGTTGTTTCCATCAGGATTGCCGTATTGGATCGATTGGGCCGCACGCGGTTGACCGTAAAGGTCGTGTTCGGCTCATAGAGCGCGAAAATGTCGAGAATGAACTCGCCGACCACGCCTTCGATCAGGGTATCAAAAGTTCGGCGCTTAGAATCGCTGAATTCACGCAGGAACACGCCACCCGCCTTTTCACCCATCATCTTTGTCGCAAATCTGGCTTTGGTCACGTCCGTGGCCCAGGTCCTGCGCGAGGTCCAGTCGCCGCTGACCCCGTTCAGTGATCCAAACAGGTCAAAGGCATCGTTGGCGAGGTCCGTGATTATGGCCGCCGGATCTTCTCCATCCGTGGCCAGCGCCAAAACGGGGGATAGACTTGAAGAGACCAGTCCCCCCACACCCACCGCTAATGCCTGTCGGCGGGTGAAGCTCCACGAATTCATCATGCGGTTTTCCCAGAAGAAAGGTTCATGCAATGCTTAGTACGGACTCAATTGATACTTTTCTTAAACAATCCCAGACCCCTTGAAAAACAAATTTGTCGTGAGGTGACGGCTGTTTCAAGTTGCCGAAGAGCCAAAGGGGGTCATCTTCAGGTCTTCAGCGGCCTGCTTTGGCGATGCACTGCCGGCGATCGCACTGACCACCGCAATCCCATCTATCCTGGTGTCCCTGAGCAGGCTGGCGTTACCAATGTTGATCCCGCCAATGGCGACGATGGGCAGGGTCAGCCCCGCGATTACGGCGTTGATCCCTGCTGAGCCCAGCGCTTGGCCAGCGTCTGCTTTGGTGCCCGTTGCGAAGGCCGGGCCGACCCCGATGTAGTCGATGATTCGCGTATTTTCCTGCAACACGGCGTCAAGCCTCGCCCTTTCGTCCAGCGTTCCAACGGACCAGCCGATGATCGCGTCTTGGCCCAGACGTTGCCGCGCCTGCGCTGGGGGCATGTCATCCTGGCCCAGATGCACCCCGTCGGCCTTCAGCGCGACCGCAAGCTCGACATCGTCGTTGATCAGAAAGGGTAGACTCAGTGACCGCGCTAGCGCTTGCAGGGGGGCGACATCGTCTAAACGAGCGTCCAAAGGGGCCCGGGCTCGTGCAGACTTATCGCGCCATTGCACACAGCTGACCCCGCCAGCGCTGGCCTGTTTGATCAGATCGGAGGCTCGTGTTGAGGCGTTTAAATCCTGCGGACCGAACACCAGATAGAGCCCGAGCGCAGCTCTATTGAGACGTGGCATGGTACAGCGCATCAACCATGGCGACCTGAAAGCTACCCGGTCCCGTCGCGCTCTTCGCCGCATGATCGGCCGCGCCGCTCATCAGGTGCAGCCCTGCGACCGCGGCGTCAAAGGGGTCCTCTGTAACGGCAAGGAAAGCCGCACAAACCGCTCCCGCCACACAGCCTGTGCCCGGTATCATCGCCATCATAGGGTCACCACCGGTCAACCGGACGACACGGTCGCTGGAAACCACGTAATCCGTGGCGCCAGTCATGGCCACGACAGTCTTGTATTCTTCAGCGAGCAACTTGGCGACCCCGGCGGCTTCTTCGGTTGTGGCGAGGCTATCGACGCCTTTGACCACGCCTGCCTCGCCCCCGAGGGCCAGGATTTCACCGGCGTTGCCGCGAATGATGCTGGGTTTGAGTGATAGCAGTTCGCTCGCAATCTCCCTGCGGAACCGTGTCCCGCCGGCGCCAACCGGGTCCAGCACCCATTGTTTCGCTTTCATGGCAGCGGAGCGATACAGGGCAATGGACTGTGGCACTCCAGTGTTGATCAGCAACGCGCCTGCATTCTCAGCGACTTCTTCGACCTCGTTGGTACTATTGGCCATGATAGCGCGCACGGACAGTGCCGTCAGGGCCGAAGCGACGAAGCTCATCGTGACCGGATTGGTAATACAGTGCACCAGGGGGCGGCGCTCTTTGAGCAGGGGGAGCAAGCTTCCTACTGTTGACATCAGCTCTTTTGTACTCCGTCCCATGCCGAAAGGATGCCCATTGCCTGGTCGTAGGACTGTTGCACTCTGCGCGTCAGGCCATTCGTCTCGGCGAAGTCTGCGAGCACCTGCTGGGAAACTTCTCGTGCTCGGTCGACAATATCGTCGGGCAATACACCAATCACAGTGCCTTGCTGCGTTAGTGCTTGCAAGGCTTGTGCGTTAAACCAGGTGGCTTCGGCCAGGCCCGCATCGTTTTCAGCATCGCATGCATTTTGGACCGCAGCCCGCAGGTCCGGGCTCAGGCTCGCCCAGAGGTTGGCGTTGATCAACGCTTCTGCCGTGCCGTTGGGCTTATTGAAGCCCGGGGCGTAGTAGTTGTCGGCGATCTGATCCAAGCCCAGAGCGCGGTCTGAAAAGGGGCCAAGAAACTCAACAGCGTCGATCGCGCCGGATTGCAACGCACCGAAAATCTCAGCCGGTGGCAACGTGACCGTGGACGCCCCCAATTGCCGATAGATCTCGCCACCCAGACCGGCTGTTCGGATCTTGACGCCTTTGAGGTCGGCGAGGCTGTTCAGTGGGGATTTGAACCATCCCGCCATGTTGGCGCCGGAGTTCCCCGCCATCAGCGGTTTTACGTCCAGCCCGGCATAGGCTTCGTCCCAGAGAGCCTGACCCCCGCCGAACCGTACCCAGGCATTGTGTGCGATCGGTCCCAGCCCAAAGGGGATGGTGGTGAAATACAGGGCGGCGGCGATACGTCCTGCCCAGAAGAATGAGGCGGTGTGGGCCATTTCTGCTGTACCGTCAGCAACAGCGTCCAGGACGCCAAAGGCGGACGTCAGTTCGCCAGCGCCCAGAACCTCGACCTCGACCCGACCATCGGTCGCAGCGGTGATGCGCTGTCCCAGACGGTCTGCGGTGATACCCGGCCCGGCGCTGCCCTTGGCCCAGGATGTCACCATACGCCACCGCGATCGACCCTGTGCCACGGCCGGGGTCACGAGCGTGTTCGTCGATGAATTGGTGGCAATCAAGGCAGTCGTTCCCGCCAGTGCGGTCAAACCCAAGGTCCCTGAGGCCCGCAGTACCTGACGACGAGAGCTAAAGCGGGTGTTGCGAGTCTTGGACATTGGTCTCCCTCCGCTGGCACGATCCAGATCCGGTTCAATGGGTTTGTTCTCAGCCTTCGGCGCAAGCACGATCGCTCCTGCATCACTCCGTCTCGGCACCCCAGACACGTAGTGGCATGACAGTCCGAATGCCAGCTGTCAAATGACCATGTTCCCCGAAAGTACCCCAATCTTGCAGGGCTGAATACGGCAACCTGCCTCTTGCTGACCTGAGTGGGGGCGCTATGGTTCGGTTGTTTTGAATTCGCCCAGAATACCACGGACCGTTCCGGAGGATGAATATCTATGGCCACGATTGCTGACCGACTGAGTCGCATCAAACCCTCTGCCACGATGGCAGTGACCCAGAAGGCGCAAGAAATGCGGGCGGCAGGTCACAACGTGATCGGCCTGGGGGCTGGTGAACCGGACTTTGATACGCCGGAAAACATCAAAGATGCTGCGAAGGCAGCGTTGGATGCGGGCAAGACTAAATACGCCCCGGTTGGTGGGATCCCCGCTCTGCGCGAAGCCATTGCACGCAAGTTCAAGCGCGAAAACGGCTTGGACTACAGCGCCGCGAACGTCACCATTGCCAACGGCGGCAAGCAGATTATTTTCGACGCAATGCTCGCGACCCTGAACGAAGGCGACGAGGTATTGATCCCAACGCCGTACTGGGTGTCCTATCCGGATATGACCTTGCTGGCCGGCGGTGAGCCACGGTTTGTTGAAGGCGGTGAGGACACAGGCTTCAAGATCACGGCTGCAGCTCTGGATGCAGCGATCACGCCCAAGACTAAGTGGCTGATCCTCAACTCGCCCAACAACCCAACAGGCTCGGCTTACACCCGGGAAGAGCTGGCGGCGCTGGGCGCGGTGCTGGAACGCCACCCGCACGTTTGGATCATGACCGACGACATGTACGAGCACTTGGTCTACGACGGCTTTGAATTTACCACGATCGCTCAGGTCACTCCCTCGCTCTATGATCGCACGCTGACCATGAATGGGGTGTCCAAGGCCTATGCCATGACCGGCTGGCGCGTGGGCTATGCGGCTGGGCCTGCAGACTTGATCAAGGCGATGAACAAGGTGCGCTCCCAGTCCACGTCCGGCGCAGGGACAATTTCCCAGGAAGCCTCGATCGAGGCGTTGGACGGACCGCAAGACTTCCTCGGCGAGCGAGCGGCGGTTTTTCGCCAGCGCCGTGACCTGGTGGTTGATCGCCTGAATATGTGCAAAGGCCTGACGTGTCGGCGTCCAGAAGGGGCATTCTACGTGTTTGCATCTTGCGCAGGGCTCATCGGCAAAACCACGCCGGCGGGTGATACGATCGAGACTGATCTGGACTTTGCAGCCTATCTGCTGGATGAGGCGCAGGTCGCCGTTGTGCCCGGCACGGCCTTTGGCCTAGCGCCCTACTTCCGCGTTTCCTACGCCACAGCGACTGAGGCGTTGGAGGAAGCATGCGACCGTATCGAAGCAGCGTGCGCCAAATTGAACTGAGTGGGGCTTGGCAGTGATGAGCCTAAAGCGGTGGGGTGACACCGGCGCTGGCATTCACTGACCTCTTAGGAAAAGAGCAAAAAGGCTGCGCTTGCGTGGCCTTTTTTCATTTTGGTCAGGCGCCCTCGCATCCAGGCGGTCGCAATCAGGCTGCGCGGTCGGCGCTGGCGTCGCTCACAAGGGGCTCAAACCGCTGGCGGTCTTCTTCGGTCATGATCGACAGCATGACCTGCCGAAACCCCGGCAAACTGGCGGGATCAGCGCTATTAAAGGCCCGCACGAGCAAGGCCCGCTGTGCTGAAATCAATTCGTCCAGCAATGCTTGTCCTTGTGGCGAGACCAGAAGCAACCTTTGCCGACGATCATTGTTGCCCACCTTCTGTTGGACCAGCCCTCCATCGATCAAACGGCGAAGGACTCGGGCCAGACTTTGCTTGGTGATATTCAGGATCTCCAGCAGATGGCCGACCGTAATGCCCCCGTTGGTTCCGATGAAATAAAGCGCGCGATGGTGGGCGCGGCCCAGATCGTGATCCTCCAGGATACGATCAGCAACATCCGTGAAGTCCCGATAAGCAAAGAACATCAACTCGATGGCTTCCAGAGCGGCTGAATCCAGCGCAATGGGCTTCGGGGTGTCGTGGGTGGTTGGCAAATCGGACAAGGGGCCATCCATCTGGTCATGAGTAAAAGAAGATATGTCAGGACTGTTGACATAAATCCAGCCCCCCTATACTGGCCTAATAGTGGTTTTTTCCGAAATTTGCGCGTTGTGGAGTCTTCGTTATGGCAACCGTTCCGTTTGATAAGCTGGGTGGAAAACTTTGGTACAACGGTGAACTGGTCG
>PAHJ01000133.1 GCA_002705565.1 Geminicoccus sp.
ACCCTTACGGTCGCGGCCTTCGCAGACTTCTAGGCTGGTCGAAACATGGATTTCCAGGAAGCCACCCAGCGGTTCGATCATGTCCCGCACTTGCGCGCGGGTCGACTCATAGGGTGCGATCGGTGCACAAATTGCGATGCCGCCGTTCTTGGTGATCTCAGAGGCCACGTAGCCGATGCGCAGGATGTTCAGGTCGCGGTGTTCCTTGGAGAAGGTCAGCTCGCTGGACAGGTTCTTTCGTACCAAATCACCATCGAGCAGCGTAACCGGACGGCCACCGGCTTCGAGAAGCTTGACCATGACGGCGTTAGCGATGGTGGACTTGCCCGAGCCGGAAAGGCCGGTGAAGAACAAGGTAAAACCCTGTTTATCGCGCGGTGGATGGGTTTTGCGGAGCTCGGTGACGACGTCGGGGTAAGAGAACCATTCGTCAATATCCAGCCCTTCGCGCAAGCGGCGACGGAGTTCGGTGCCTGAGATGTTCAGCTTGGTTTCGTCGTCGTTGACTTCATTGATCGGTACGTACTGCGCGCGTTCCTGCACGTATACCATGGCCTGGAATGGCACCATTTCGATACCGATTTCGTCGGCGTAGTTCGTGACCATTTCCTGGGCATCATAGGGACCATAAAAGTCCTCACCCTGGCTGTTCTTGCCCGGCCCTGCGTGGTCACGGCCCACAACGAAGTGCGTACAGCCGTGGTTCTTGCGGATTAGCGCATGCCACAGAGCCTCACGTGGGCCGGCCATCCGCATGGCCAGGTGCAGCAGGGCCATGGCCGTAGTCTGATCCGGGTAGTGACGCATGACCGCTTCGTAACAGCGCACGCGGGTAAAGTGATCCACGTCGCCGGGCTTCGTCATTCCAACGACCGGATGGATCAGCAGGTTGGCTTCAGTTTGCTGCGCGGCGCGAACGGTCAGCTCGACGTGGGCGCGGTGGAGTGGGTTCCGGGTCTGGAACGCCACTACCCGGCGCCAGCCCCACTTGTGGAACATGCGGCGCAGATCGTTTGGAGTGAAACGGTGCTGGCGGTAGTCATAGTGCACTGGCTCATCGATGCCGGTTACGGGGCCGCCAAGGTAGACCTTGCCGGTCTGGTTGTGCAGGTAACGCACAGCCGGGTGCGCCATGTCGTTGGCACCGTAAACCATTTCGGCTTCACGATCTTTATCTGGCGTGTACATTTCTTCCACGTCCATCACGGCCAGTGGAACGCCTTCAGGGTCCCGCAGAACGATTTGCTCGCCCATTACCAGGCTCTCGGCAACCTTCTCGGTGACATCCAGCGTAATCGGCATGGGCCAGAGTGCGCCTGATGCAAGTCGCATATTTTCGACGACGCCGTCATAGTCAGCCTGCCCTAAGAAACCTGTGAGCGGTGCGAAACCGCCGTTCATCAGCAGTTCGAGGTCACAGAGTTGGCGAGCAGAGAGATCAACTGACTGCATGTCCTTGATTTTTTCAAGCAGCTCAGCGCGCTCGTTGGGAGCAGCGTATAGCTCGGGCACTCGTTCAAAAGCCATGGTCAGGTCCTTCTCGGTCATCTATCAGCCAATGCAGGACTAGGCAAAGTGGTGGTTCCCTAGAGCCCCGCGATGCTGGGCTTTTGAGCGATCAGGGACTGAAGATCAACCCAAGCCACACTGAGCTTATTGCAACGCAGCCAATGCAGGGTGGGGCAAGCTCATTTGCCTTCGAGATAATCAAGGATGGATTTGGCAACCACAAGCCGGATCTGGGAGCCGTTGCTATCCTGAACCAAGGCTTCACCATGCGGGTTGAAGGACTGCAGGTTCTTCACCCCCACTTTGCCCTTGAGCACGCCAGCAGCAAAATCGCAGTTAATCTTAAAATGGTTATCGATTAGGACAGCAGAGGCAGAATATGTCCCCTGACACCGCAACTGCCCGCCAGCGTCGACGAATTGAACCGGATTATTTCGACCAAAAATGCGATCGTATATGAGCAGGCCAGCCACCATGGATCCGTCACCGAAATCCCAAAGAGCCGGAGCAATCTTTGGGACGGCCAGCTCGATTGGGTCGACGAACAATATATTGTTCACCATGGCGAGCTTGCAGCCGCACTGCTCTGTCTGGTGTTGGTTGAACCGCAACACCTTTTCCGTGCAGTAGCGCAGCGCCTCTTCGGCTGCCATTTCGGCGGTTGGATAAGCGGTGGAGCGCCACGAGTAGGGGCATGAGGCGGGGGTGCCGATGGCAAAGGCTCGGTGGTTGTCCGCTTTTAACCAGCCTGTGAAGGGAAGGTTTTGGAAGATCTCCAGCTGTTGAGGATCGATCTGCTTCAGGGGAACGCCATGCCGCCAGGCACCAGCATTGGCTTCGTATTTGACTGCCGTCGGATCTGTGACCGGGGCCGAATTCACGTTGGCGCGGAACAGCTCCTGCTGCTGCGCCGAGACCAAGGACGGGAACAGGCAGGCCAGCATCGTGAGAACCAGCGCGGCCACACACACGTGGAGATCGCCAAGCGACGGACACGCCACAGCATGGCCCCCTAAACCGTGATTAAAGACGCATAAGATCTACCACAGTCTGTGGACAACTTAAAACGATTTTGGTTCTTTGCGGAGCTGCAACGTAGGCGGCTAAAGGGTTAACCCCGGGTGAGCCGGCGGATCAAGCTGGATGTATCCCAGCGCCCACCGCCCATCTTTTGTACGTCGCCGTAGAACTGGTCGACTAATGCCGTCACCGGCAATGTCATACCGTTTGCCTTGGCTTCATCGAGGCAAATTCCAAGATCCTTACGCATCCAGTCCACGGCAAAGCCAAACTCAAATTCATCGGCCACCATGGTTTTCCCTCGGTTTTCCATTTGCCAGGATTGCGCAGCACCGCTGGAAATCACGTCGAGCACGGCTTCCATATCCAGGTCTAGTTTTTGGCCCAGTGCAACCGCTTCGGAGAGCCCCTGAACCAGTCCTGCGATGCAGATCTGGTTGAGCATTTTGGATTGTTGCCCTGCCCCAACGGGACCGATGAGCCTGCATTTCTTGGCATAGGCGTCGATCACGGGGGCTGCTTCGTCGAAGTCCGCTTTGGTCCCGCCGCACATGACCGTCAGCACGCCATTCTCTGCCCCGGCCTGCCCCCCGGAAATGGGCGCATCGACATAGCGCAGCCCTGCAGCCTGAGCCGCTGCCGCGAGCTCTCCTGTCACTGTTGGCGATACCGTGGTGTGATCAACGAATAGCGCGCCTGGGTCCATTCCTGCAAAGGCTCCGTTCTCGCCAAGGCAAACCGCTCGCAAATCATCGTCGTTCCCGACGCAGGCAAACACGATACGCTGACCAGCTGCGGCTTCGCGCGGAGTTGGTCGGGCGCTACCTAAGTGCTCGCGCGGCCATTGCGCAGCCTTGCTCTCCGTGCGGTTATAGACGGTAACATCGTGACCTGCGGCGGCGAGGTGCCCTGCCATGGGGTATCCCATGACGCCCATGCCCAAAAAGGCGACTTTGGTCATTGCTGCGATTCCTTCTTTTTCTTCTGCGTCTCAGTGTATCGGGTTATCGGCGGTCTTGAGCGTGAAGGCTAGTCTCTGTCAACGCGCTTGAGCGTGCCTGCGAAGCGCGCGCCATTTTCGATGTAGAATCGTGCGCCACCTTCCATGCGGGCAAGCGTGTTCTCATCGAGGTCCCGTACCGGTTTCGCCGGTGCGCCGAGGATCAGCTTGCGGGGTTCAAAGGCCTTGCCTTCGCCGACCAGCGCATTGGCGCCGACCAGGCTTTCTTCACCCACAACCGCCCCGTTGAGAACCGAGGCTCCCATGCCAATTAGGCAACCGCGCTTGAGGTGACAACCGTGCAAGATCACGTTGTGACCGACCGTCACCCCGGGCTCAACGATGATGGGGAAGCCGATATCAGTGTGAAGTACGGCGCCGTCCTGAATGCTTGAGCCTTCCTGAATGTCGATGAACTCATTGTCCCCGCGCAGCACGGCGTTGAACCAGATCGACGCGCCCTTGGCGACTTTAATGTTCCCAATCAAAACCGCGCCGGGTGCGATGTAGGCTTCGGGGTGAATTTCCGGACGGATGCCGTCGAGTTCGTATATGCGGGGCATAGGTTTCTCAAGTTCGAAGTTTATGGGCAGAATAAAGCCGATCAAACACGTGCGCATGGCGCTCGGCAACAACGGCAACATCGCGATCGTAGCCTCCCCCCAACACGAGGCAAAGGGGCTTTCTGTGCGCCCTCGCCCATTCAAAAACCATCTCATCACGCGCCGCCAGCCCTGAGTCACTCAAAGCCAGCCGTCCCAATCGATCTTCGACATGAGGGTCAACGCCTGCGTTGTAGACAATCATGTCGGCCCTGATCGCAACACTGTCCAGGCGGTGTAGCAGCTGGTCTACGGCGGGCAGATAGCCGCTGTCGCCGGTTCCAGCAGGCAATCCGATGTCCAAGTCAGAGATAGCTTTGGTAAAGGGGTAGTTGTCTTGACAGTGAAGGCTTGCGGTGAACACTCGGGGCTCATCCGCGAAGATTTCCGCCGTTCCATCGCCTTGATGGACGTCCAAATCGACCACCAAGGCCCGCTTTAGCCACGGGTTTGGCTCAGTCAGAAGCGTGGACAGTGCGACGCCGACATCATTCATCACGCAGAACCCCCGACCCCCGGCCCGGTTCGCATGGTGTGAACCGCCGGCGAGTGATGCAGCTAAGCCGGTCGCTGCGTCCTTGGCCAGGCGACAGGCTAAGAGGGTTCCGCCTGCTGATGCAAAGGCGCGAGCGACAACGCTTGCGTTCTGAGGCAGGCCAATATCGCGCACCTCCCGGTCCGATAATGCTCCCGCGACGAGCCGCTCAACGTAATTCAGGTCATGGGCGCGCGCTGCCTGATCGAGAGTAGCGGGCGCTGCGCGGTGGATCTCGACCTCAGAAAACCAAGGACGCGCACTGAGGGCTGCGTGCACCGCTCCGTACTTTCCCATAGGAAACCGGTGGCGGGCCGAAATGGCAGCCTGATAACGGCGAGAGAATACGAGTGGGAGTGCGGCCATAGTCCAAAGATGAGTGCGCGGCTCGCTTTATCAAACCCCAGAATAGTTGGAAGAGCTGCTCGCTGGTCTGCGGCGTGGTCGCACGAGCGCCGAGTTCTATGCATCTCTCAGGGGATAAAAGCCTCGCACCCTGCCAAATCGACCCACGGGACAGGTCAGATTCGTCCATCAAGCAGGAAAATGAGATGAAATCACCGTTTCACCGCTGCCAAACGCACGCTAAACTGACGTCATGACCCAGACTTTAGATTTGGCCGTTGAACGGTTTTACTTCCTGCGCCATGGCCAAACGCCATCGAACGCCAAAGGTGTCTTTCAGGGATCCCAGGATGTCCCCCTGAGTGACAACGGCCTCAATCAGGCCGTAGCGGCTGCGGAGATTTTCAAAGGGGAGCCACTGACGGGGATCGTGGCCAGCCCAATGACGCGAGTCCGCCAGACGCTAGCGCCGACTGCGGCGCATTTCGGCTTCACGCCGACCTTCGACGAGGGATTGAAGGAGCGCAACTTTGATTCGTTGGAAGGAACGCCCGTTCCGCAGAGCATGAGCCAGGATCCGACGACGCGGGCCAAGGAATTCATGACGTTTTGGTACAGCCCGCCCCAGGGCGTTGAGAGCATCGATGATTTTTACGGACGCGTGAAAACGGCGACCGAGGACAATTTGACGGTCAATGACACTTTGGTCGTTGCCCATGGCGGAGTTTTGCGCGCCTTGCTCGATTTGATGCAGAAACAGCAATACCTGACACAGAACGTCTACGCCAATGCGCGCCCCATTCGCTTTGAACGAACAGCAAGCGACGGAGGCTGGCGATTTTTTGCTTACTCCCAGTCAAACAGGGGGTTTGTCGAGTTGGACTGACCATCGAACCAACGGCTTCTGTGCCGTTGTCTCCCTTTGTGGCCTGACGGGGGGCCTTGATTCATAGTTGTGTTGAAGAGGACTCTCATCATGGCGAAGACCATTCGCTGGATCTTCCGTATTATCTTTCTGGTTGGCTTCTTGGGCCTGCTGGCCGGCTTTGGGGGCTACATGTGGCTCCGGACCAGTCTGCCGCAAATCAATGGCACGATGATGCTGGCGGGACTGAGTGACGAGGTCGAGGTAATCCGCGACCGCCACGGCATCCCCCACATTTATGCCAAGACAGACGCTGATGCGTTCTTTGCGCTTGGGGTCGTGCACGCACAGGATCGATTGTGGCAGATGGAGCTCAGCCGTCGAACCGCAGCAGGTCGCCTGTCAGAAGTCATTGGCGCGGAAACTCTTGGCGCTGACACGTTCCTGCGCACCATGGGCTTTGCAAAGGCTGCCGCCGCCGGCGCACGGTCTCTGGACGAGCAAACCCGCGCTGATCTGGAAGCCTACGCGCAGGGCGTGAATGCCTTTCTGGCCAACCGCAAGGGCGCTTTGCCGCCAGAATTTCTGGTGCGGTCAGCGGGTGAGCTGGAACTTTGGAGTGTTCTGGACTCCCTAGGCTGGCTCAAAATGATGTCCTACGATCTTGGGGGAGCCTCCGGCGCACGGGAGTTGGACCGCTTCGCGCTATCGCAGATCGTCAGTCATTCGGCGATGATGGAGTTCTGGCCACCCTACCCCGGCGCGCAACCTCTCGAAATCCCCGATATTCCCGAGTTCTACGGCCTGGAACCCAACACTGGCTCGACGTCAGATGAGCAGGCATCAGCGATGCTGCCCAGCGATGAGCTGAACTGGCTTCATCCGGCTGGTGTGCTGTTCGAGGGCATCGGATCCAACAACTGGGTTTTGTCCGGTGAGCACACCGTCAGCGGCAAACCCATTGTGGCCAATGATCCGCACTTAGGTCTGCAAACCCCCCAGATTTGGTACTACGCGCATTTAGTTTCGGATGAAGGACTGGACGTCATGGGCGCGACTTTCCCCGGCGTGCCCTTTGTGGTGCTCGGCCGGACCGACAAGGTTGCGTGGGGCTTTACCAACACTGGGCCGGACGTTCAGGACTATTACATCGAGAAAATTGCCGCTGATGAACCCCGATCTTACGTGACCCCAACAGGGATTGAACCCTTCAAGACCCGTGTGGAGGAGATCAAGGTCAAAGGGGGTGAAACCGTACGGATAAAAGTGCGCGAAACCCGGCATGGTCCGGTGATGTCTGACGTGCTTTCGTCTGTTGGGCGCTACTTGGGCGAGGAATTTGTGCTGGCTCTGCGATGGACGGCACTGGACGAAACCGACACAACGGCCAACGCTGCCAGCAAGCTTAACCGCGCGCAGTCCGCGGACGAATTTCTGGCTGCCAGCGCCAGCTTTGTATCCCCGCAGCAGAACATGGTTTATGCCGATGTCGAAGGCAACATCGGTTACGTTGCGCCGGGCCGGATCCCGGTGCGAGGTGAGGGCAATCTCACGCGCGGCTTCGTGCCGGCTCCGGGCTGGGAGGCGGCCTACGACTGGCAGGGTTATCTCTCCTTTGAAGACCTACCCCAGACCCACAACCCTGCTTCAGGTATCGTCGTGACCGCCAATGAGGACGTGAATCACGCCAACCTGACAGACTACCCCCACTTCATCACTGCCGAGTGGTCGCTGCCCTATCGGGGTGATCGGACCAGGTCTCTGCTGGGTGAGACCGCCAAGCACACCCTTGAGAGCGTCGCGGCCATTCAGACTGATACGCGCAGCACCTTCGCAGAAGCCCTCTTGCCCCGGTTGATCGACGCAACCGATGAAACAGCCGTAAACGCCACTATTCTAGCAGAACTCGACCTTTGGAACGGGTTCGATACCCATGTTGATCAGTGGGAAATGACGCTGTTCCTCACGTGGATCCGCGAAATTAATAACCGCCTGTACCGCGATGAATGGGCGCAGCTGCGGGTGGGTAAAGACGATGGAGCAGCGCGCAACACCTGGGCCATCAAGCCAGAGCTCTACCAGGCCATGCTGGACGGTCGCTCAACCCGGTGGTGCGGCGACGCCGTTGCGGATCCCGAGCCCAAGGGCGTCCCAGCGTGCCGTGCCCTTGTCACAGAAGCCTTTAATGATGCCGTGAAGCGGCTGACCAAGCGACTGGGTAGGAACCACCGGGAGTGGCGCTGGGGCGCCGTTCATATCGCCACCATGTCCCATACTTTTGAGAGCGTCGGTGGTCTGGTGCGGCAGTTCTTCCAGAATGACATTCCTGCGCCCGGCGGTCCCTACACCGTGAATGTCGGCGGTGGTTCCTTTAGCGACGATGGCGAGATGATGTCGATGGGCTCAGGGGCGTCATTGCGACACATTTTTGACCTTGGCGACCTGGATAATAGCCGGTTTATCACGTCTAACGGTCAAAGCGGGAACCCGATGTCGGGGCTGCATGATACCTTCATGGATGAATGGTCCCGAGGCGAATATTTCCGCTTATCCTCAACGCGACGGGATGCTGAAATCGGGCGCACAGGGAAGCTTCTGCTTCAGCCGAATTAGGGAGCTAAAGTCAACAAAGGGGCCTTTCGCTCACGAGTGCGAAAGGTCCCCGTTCAGTCTGGCTTAGCCCAAAGTATCCAGGGCCAGTTTGACCATTTCCACCAAGCTGGCCTGTCGCGCTTCAGGGGAAAGCTGTTCGTGGGTCACCAGACAGTCAGATATTGTCGCGATGGTCAGCGCCTTGACCCCATAGCGCGCGGCGATTGTGTAGAGCGCGGCCGTTTCCATTTCGACGGCCAAGGTGCCGTGCTTTTTCAGCACTTCGTAGGGCGTGCCGCCCAGAGGATCGTAGAAGTTATCATCGGTGACCAACCCACCAACAACGGTGCGCAAGCCCGCGAGTTCGGCGGTATCCGCGGCCTTGCGGAGCAAGCCGAAGTCCGCAATTGAGGCGTACTGGAACTGACCGAACAGTGTCTGGTTCTGGTTCGAGTTGGTGGATGCGGCCTGAGCCAGCACAATATCCCGAACTTTGTTTTCCGCATTCAAGCCACCACAGGTCCCCACCCTGATTAGGCGTTTCACGCCGTATTCCATGAGCAGCTCATTCACGTAAATCGCGGCTGAGGGCATGCCCATGCCTGTCGCCTGCACCGAAACCCGACGCCCTTGATACGTGCCGGTCAGTCCCGTGGCGCCACGGACGCGGTTTACCACTTTGACGTTGTCTAGGAAGGTATCTGCGATCCATTCGGCGCGCATAGGATCACCAGGGAGGAGAACGTCTTCTGCATAATCGCCATGGTTGGCTTCAATGTGGGGTGTCATGGGTATCTCGTGATTTTACTAAAGGAACAGACAGCGTGATCAGGCAGGTGTCGTTTGAGCGATGGCATCTTCCATCGAAACAAACCCAAGCAGTCGCTCCACACGACCCAGCCACTTATGTACTTCGGGGTAAGCTGAGAGATCGAAGCCCGCGCTTGGCGCCCAACTCGTGTAGGGGTAGAGGGAGATGTCTGCAATCGTTGGCGCTCCAGCGACAAACCAATCATTGCTGCTCAGGTGCTGTTCCATCGTTTCAAGCGCGCGAACGCCTCCGGGATGGAGCTCCGCGAGTTTAGCGGCGGTCTCGGGTGACGGCGCTGCCCGCTTTTTCAAAGAATGCGATACGGCGATGAAGGGTTCGTGGCTGTATTGTTCGAAAAACATCCAGCGCAACACCTGTGCACGGTCTGTTTCTCCGACTGGCCATAGATGCGAGTCTCGCGCCAGATAATAGAGCGCGGCACCGCTTTCTGGGATCATTTCACCCTTGGATGTCTCCAGAACAGGCACTTTGCCAGCCGGGTTGACCCGGGCAAGGAAGTCGTCGGTTTTGGTGCCACCATCGATCCAGGTCACGAATTTCCAAGCATGTGGCGTTCCTAAAAGCTCCGTTACAAGCTTCAGTTTGTAGCAATTGCCCGACAGGCAATCTCCATAAATTCGCACCATGGCGTACATCCTTTCGAGGATTAAAACCTGACGATGGTAAAACGCCCGTCTCGCCTTGACTTTAACCAGTACAAAGGCGTTTGAGTGCTGACAACTCACGTGTCTGCAAGGCTGAGCCGAAGGATTGAGATCGAGATGACAGCAACCAAGCCCAAGTTTATCGACGCACACCATCATTTGTGGGAACCCACGACCCTCGAATACGGCTGGTTGCGGCAGATCGGCGAGCCCAAGCCCTTTGGTGATCCCACCCCCATACAGCGCGACTACGTGAAGGATGAGTTCTGGACCGAGGCTTGTGCTGAAGGTGCGGTTGCCTCGGTGCACGTACAGGCTGATGGCGGTCTGCCTGATCCGGTGGCCGAAAGCGACTGGATTGTTGAGCAAACCACCAGGGAACCAGGACTGGGCGTTCCGAATGCGTGGGTCGGTTTTGCCAACTTGCGTCATGATGACGTTGAAGCCTCCCTCGCCGCCCATGCCGCTCGCCCCGGTTTCCGCGGTGTCCGGCACATCGTGGCGCGCACCGATGCGGCGCCGGCCATGAACTTTGTGCCCATGGAGCTGATGCAAGAAACCGTCTGGCAGGCGAACTTCGCGCTGCTGGCCAAATACAATGCTTCCTTTGACTTGCAGCTCTACCCCGATCAGGCGGACGACGCCGTTGCACTGTTTTCAAAGCACGATGATATTCCCGTCATCATTGATCACTGCGGCGGGCCCTATTTCCTCTTTGACGCGGCACAACGCGGTGCTTTACCAGCNGCTGAGCCTGAACTTTCGCACTGGGCGGACGGGATGTGGAAGTTGTCCAAGCTGCCCCACGTCAGCATCAAGCTATCGGGNCTTGGCATGTACCACCCCACTTGGAACGCGCAGAACTGTCGNGTGATCTTTCAGACCATTGTGGACGCCTTTGGACCCTCGCGGGTCATGCTCGGNAGCAATTTTCCCGTGGATAAGCTTTTCAAATCTTACGCGGATATTGTGGAAATTTGGAATGATTGGTTAGGTCCGCTGAGCTCTGACGAACAATCTGAAATTCGAACCGGTGCGGCAACGCGAGCCTATAGACTGAACCTCTGAGATCAGGCAGTCTTATCGACCTAAAGTCCGCCCCAGGACAGGGGCCGCAGGGCTTGAGCTTGGGAGGTAGGGATGCCAGACGGAACGCCTTTAGACGCGATTCAGCGCGAGAGACTGGCTTCAGTCACGCTGGACGACAAATTTAGCCGATCTGAAGGCGTCGCCTTCATGACCGGGACGCAGGCCCTATTGCGCATCGTGATGGATCAGGCGCGGCGTGACCGGGCTGCCGGGCTCAATACTGGCGGGTTTGTCACGGGATATCGCGGATCGCCACTGGGCAACGTTGACCTGACGGCCTGGCGTGCCAAGCAGCACATGGACGAGTACGACATCAAGTTTCAGGAAGGCCTGAACGAAGACTTGGCCGCGACCTCGATCTGGGGCACGCAGCAAGTCGGCATCTTTGACCCTACGCCCTACGACGGTGTGTTTTCGATGTGGTACGGCAAAGGACCGGGCGTGGACCGTTCCGGCGATGCCTTCAAGCACGGTAACCTCGCTGGAACCTCACCCAATGGCGGTGTCCTGCTTGCGCTGGGGGATGATCACACCTCGAAATCATCGACAACCGCGCACCAGTCCGAACCGATGTTGATTGGCATGGGGATTCCTGTGCTGAACCCGGCGAGCATTCATGATTTTCTGCCGCTGGGCCTGTTTGGCTATGCCGCAAGCCGGTATGCTGGGACGTGGGCGGGACTCAAATGTCTGACCGATACGGTGGAAAGCTCGGGCGCTGTCAATCTGGTCGGCGATACGCTCGACTTTGTGATGCCTACGGACTTTGACATGCCGCCCGAAGGGCTCTCGATCCGTCACCCGGATTCCATGATGGCACAGGAAGAGCGGCTGTGGTCGCTTAAGCTGCCAGCTTTTCAGGCCTTTACCCGCGCCAACCGCATCAACCACCAGACCCACGGCACCAAAACCGGCCGGATGCGCCTAGGCATTGCGGGCGTAGGTAAGGGGCATTTGGAAGCACGCGATGCACTGCGGATGCTGGGTATGGATGAGGCCGACCTTGAGAAGCTGGGTATCGGCTTGTTTAAAGTCGCCCAGGTTTGGCCGCTGGAGCCGCAGTCCTTCACCGATTTTGCCATGCGCTGTGATGAGCTGCTGGTGGTTGAGGAAAAGCGGCCACTGGTGGAGGACCAGGCCGCATCGCTGGTGCTCAGATCTGCAACCGATACTCCCAAGCCGCTGATCACAGGTAAGCGGGACCCGGAGGGGCAGACCTTGTTGCCGGGACACGGAGAATTTGGTGCGTTAGAGGTCACGCGCGCGATCGATCGGCGACTGGTGGCGAGCAATATTCTCCCCGACAATCCGGACCGTGTAGGCCGGTTGATGCCAGCGCCATCCATCGATCGCGGCAACGCACCCGCGCCGCAGCGGACGCCGTGGTACTGCGCCGGCTGCCCGCACAACACTTCGACCAAGGTTATTGAAGGCTCCAAGGCGGGTGCAGGCATCGGGTGTCACACGCTGGCGCTCTACATCTACCCCGAACGAACCACCGCCTATACCCACATGGGCGCTGAGGGCACGCCATGGATTGGCATGAGCCCGTTTGTTGAAACCCCGCACATGTTCCAAAACATGGGTGACGGCACCTATAACCACTCCGGCTTGCTGGCGATCCGAGCAGCAATCGCGTCGGGGGTGAACATGACTTACAAAATCCTGTTCAACGACGCTGTGGCGCTGACGGGTGGGCAGACGCACGAAGGCGGCCTGACGCCCTGGGCGATCACCCAACAACTCAGCGGCGAAGGTGCAAGCAAAATCGTGGTTGTCGCGGATGATCCGGAAAAGTACGCCGCCGGTACCGCATGGGCCAAGGGCGTTACGATCCGTCCCCGTGAAGAGATGGAAGCGGTGCAGAAGGAACTGCGCGAGATCGAAGGCGTGACGATCTTGCTCTACGATCAAGTGTGTGCCGCGGAAAAGCGCCGTCGCCGGAAGCGCGGCAAGATGGAAGATCCAGCCAAGCGTCTCTTCATCAACAAGGCCGTTTGTGAAGGCTGTGGTGATTGCGGCGTGAAGTCGAACTGTGTGGCGATCAAGCCGGTGGAGACGCCCTTGGGCCGAAAGCGGGAAATCGATCAAAGCGTCTGTAACAAAGATTATTCGTGCCTAAAGGGCTTCTGTCCGTCCTTTGTTACCGTCAGCGGAGAAGAGGCCAATCAGGCCGCAATCCGTCCACCGGAAACCGGTCCAAAGCCTGAACTCCCCGCCGATACCCTGCCCCTGCCTGTACCCGCGTCGTGGGAGGGTGAATATAATATGCTCGTAACCGGCATCGGCGGCACGGGCGTTACTACAGTTTCTGCGCTGTTGGGTATGGCGGCGCATTTGGATGGACTGGGCTCGGCGCTGCTGGATCAGACTGGTTTGAGCCAAAAGAACGGCGCAGTTTCTAGCCACGTTCGCCTTTTGCCGAAGGGTGGTGATGCTGGTGCGCCCAAGGTCTCGCCAGCCAGTCTGGACCTTCTGCTGGGCTGCGACCTCGTAGTCAGCACCGCACCACCGATTATGGCAACCTACCTCGAAGGCCGAACCAAAGCGGTCATCAACGACCATGTCGTTCCCATAGCGCTCTTCACCCGGCAGCCCGATATGCCTATGCAGTCCGCGCCGCTGACCAAGCGCATCGCCGGTGCAATCCGCCCTGAGGACATGACACTGGTCAACGCAACGACCATTGCCACCAAGCTGCTCGGAGACAGCATCGCGTCGAACCTGTTCCTGGTCGGGGTCGCGCTCCAACTGGGTCTGGTGCCGCTGTCAGTGGAGGCTGTCGAACGGGCAATTGAGCTGAACGGGGTTGCCGTTCCATTCAACAAGCAGGCGCTGGCCTGGGGGCGTTGGATGGCGATCGATCCCGGTATGGTCACGCAGGCTGCGCTGGGCGATGATCTGGGCGCGATCGACGAAGACGAAGGCGTCAAGGCTCCCACACGGGCAGAGCGCGTTAGCATGCTGACGGCGTATCAGAATTCAGCCTATGCCGCGCGGTTCACCGCATCGGTTGAGGGCTTCGCTGCCAACCTTGCAAATCGAGGCATGGGGCCCGGTGAGAGCCGGCGTCTGGTCGCTGCGGCTGAAGCCGCGCTGCACCGAGCCATGGCCTACAAGGATGAGTATGAGGTCGCGCGGCTCTACTCTGATGGAACTTATCAGGCCGAAATGAAGGCCAAGTTCGGTTCAACCTATGACCTGACTTTTCATCTCTCCCCGCCGCTGCTGGCCAAAACCGACCCCAACACCGGTGAGCCCCAAAAAATCGCGTTCTCGGGTAAATTGGTGATGCCCTTGCTCAAGGTGTTGTCCGCGCTGCGAGGCCTGCGGGGAGGACCGTTGGATTTGCTCGGGCGGACTGAGGAACGCCGCTCGGAGCGGGCTTTCATCGAGACCGTTCAGTCGGTGTTGGATGCCGTTGCTGACGCTGTCACGGATAGCAATCTCGCCGCAGCCGAAGCGATCATCGAGGCAACAGAGCACGTCCGTGGCTTTGGCCCGGTCAAAGCTCGAAACCTCGCTGAATTTGAGAGCAAGCTGCCGGAACTGATGGGTGCGATGACCAAGGCGGCGGTGTCAGAGGTGGCCTGATGGCAGAACCCATCAACGCGTTGTTTGGCACTGCAGCGGCCAGGGACGGTGCCGCGGGCTCGGTTGTGGCCTTGAGCAAAGACGAAAAGGTAGCAATCTATGCCGCCCTTGATCCTTTCATCCATGACCTGTGCGGGGATGATCGCCTTTCACCGCTTGCGATGATGGATCTAGTGGTGGGCGCGTTGCACAACGCGTTCGCTCCGTTTTTCTGGACAGGTTTTTACCGCCGGATCGGTGCCGCAGAGCTCGAAGTTGGCCCGTCACAAGGCACGCTGGGCTGCAGCCACATCGCCTTTGGTCGTGGTGTGTGCGGCACTGTCGCGGTGCGGCAGCAAACCCGGATCGTCGATGACGTTCACGCCGAACCCAACCACATCGCCTGCGACAGCGCCTCGCGATCGGAGATCGTGGTCCCGGTTTTTGTCGGCGACCGCTTGGCAGCGGTATTGGACGTAGACAGCACCCTGCCTGCGGCTTTCTCCGATATGGATCAAGTCCATCTCGAACAGATTTGCGCCAAGGTAGGTTCCGCCTTAGCGCGCCGGGATCTGCGTGGCGTTATTGCCTTCGAGGATTGATCAGAGCAGCGCGTTGAAGCGTGCGAGCAGCATGTCCACTTCTTGCACGCCATAGTACACGCCCTGCTTTCGCCCAAACTTGTCGAATAGAACAAGCGTGGTCTGTCGCGCTGCGCCGTGCTTGCTGGCAAACGCGATCCCTTCTGGCTTGTGCAGATAGGCGATGCGGTAATGCAGGCGGTCATCATCGATCTCGTTCAAGGCGCGCTTGGTATTGGCGCGGAGGATATCGCAATCGTTACAGTTAAGCTGGTGGATTTGAACGATCACCGGCTCACCCAGACCCACAATGCTGTAATCCTCTTCCTTGTTTTCCAAGGTTGCAAAGAACCAAATCAAAGCACAGATGGCGCCAATCGCCAGCACGCCCACCACTCCCAACAGCACGCTGTCACGCCGCCGTTTGGCCTGCATAATCTTGGCATGGGCGCTCATTGTGGATGAACTTGGGTTCTTGTCCTTCTTGGACTTTTTGGCCATGGGATGCTTCCCTGTCGATGAGGTTACGGGCGCCTTTTTATGCGCATAATATCTGAGAAATGCAACCAAGAGTGCCAATCACGATTGCTTGTGGGCGCACAAAAATACCCGCTCGGCCAGGAAGCGACCGAGCGGGTAGTATCAACGCGGGCGAGACAAGGGGAGAGACGATTGAACCCGCGCTGAAAGAGGGTGGTTGAAGGGCGGGGTCTGGCGACTCCGCACTGTGATCACGCTTGGCTTAGCGGGCGTAGAAGGCGAACTTTTCTTCGCCGGCGCGGTTGGCAATCACCACTTTCTTGCGGGCGTTCTTTTCATCGAGGAAAGCGATGAAGGCGCGCGCCTGCTTGCGGCTTTCAAAGGTATCAATCAAGCGGCCATTTCGCGTTTTAACGTTAAAGTGCCCCTTGCTGACTTTGTTGATCTGAAGCGTTTCCGGGCGAAGAGGAACCACCGCATCGGCACCGCTCCAGGTGTTTGGAACCCGGGCAAGACGGCCGTTCGACAGGAACAGACGGGTCTTTTCCGCCCGATTGTTTTTGCGAACGGTCTTGATGACACAGGTCGTGTCCAGACCAAAGGTGTCCAGTGCGTGAGCAACGCGCTTCATCACAGGACGACCAGCGTTGATGGTTTGCAGTACCGAACCGTTAGGGCGACGCAGCGAGAACTCGCGACGCGCGTCCCAGGAAATGCTGATGTGGTTGTGGTCACGGCATGCGGTGGTGTAATCGACCCGCGACTTGGGCTCGACTGGCGCTGGCTGTGGTGCCGGCTTAAGCACGGGCTTGGGAGGCGTGTACTCGTGGTAGCCTGTCGAATGCGCTTTGGAGTTAGACAGCGCATCCAGAAGCGCAATTCCGCCGATCAGCAGCCCGCCCAAAACAATCGCATTCCCTGCCCCGGAGTTACCAGTGGTGTGCGGGTTCTCGTAATGGGAATACCCGTGGTGGGGCGCATGGGTATGCGGAAGGTGGGAGTAAGCGTGGCGGTGGGTGCTGTCTGCTTTGACCGTTCCAGCCACAGCGAACACGCCTGCAGCTGCGATGGTGAGAGTAGCGATGGTTGAGTTGAACTGTTTCATGGCTTTGTCCTCTGTGGCTGGTGTCTGGTGTTTGGGGCGCGGCTCTCGTTGGGGGGAGAGAGTGGAGAGAAGTGTGGTGGATCGGCGAGAGCCGCGCTTGTTGGTGGGTGATGAGTTCAATCTAGCCAGCAGCCTTGTTGCTGTCAGACACGGTCCTCAACAGCGTGAATCAGTTTGTTTCAGAATGTTAAGCCATTGAAAAAGCGCACTTTAGAGCAGTTCTGACACAGGGGACTTCTAAGGCTGAAGGCAATTTCCGGCCTTAGGTGGGTGCCGCAAGGCCTCGCACTGCACACAAGATGTCTGGTAAGCCTCGTCCTGTTACAAACATGAAAGAAACCCGCATCATGACGTCTTTCCCATCTTGGTCCGCCTCCGCCCCTGATCTCGTCGCAGTCGCCGCGGGCCGTTCAGCGGCTGATTTGGTGATCTGTGGCGGTGCACTGGTTAACGTGCAATCACGTGAGGTGTTAGAGGGATGGGAGGTGGCGATAGTCGCAGGCCGATTTGCCTACGTTGGGCCTGACGCCTCTCATTGCGTGGGTGAACAGACCGAGGTGGTGGAGGCGCAAGGACGCTATCTGATACCGGGGCTGTGTGATGCGCACATGCACATCGAAAGCGGCATGCTGACACCCGCTGAGTTTGCAGCGGCAGTAACCCCGCATGGCACCACCACCATGTTCACCGATCCACACGAAATCGCCAATGTGCTGGGCTTAGATGGTGTCCGAATGATGCACGATGAGGCGATGATGCAGCCCATCAACATTTTCACCCAGATGCCCTCCTGCGCACCGTCTGCGCCGGGTTTGGAAACCACTGGCTTTGAAATCGGTCCCGAGGACGTGGCTGAGGCGATG
>PAHJ01000134.1 GCA_002705565.1 Geminicoccus sp.
GGCGCCCGAACCGGAAGCCCGGCCAAGCGACCAGGGTTGTCGCCCAAGGGTCACAGACCGAGCCACTCTTCAGGCTGCACTAGAGAATTATGCGCTAAAGCATTGAAAAGGGATGAAATAGCGCGTAATACTCATTCCATTATATTTATGCGCCATAAACGGCCTCATTTTCAGAGGCGGTGGGACGGTGCTTTGATTTTTACCGACGACAGTTTCAGGCCTTCAATGTCTTATTCCTTTTCGCCGCGCAGCGGTTCGGGCCCCCAACGCAAAGGGCCCTTTCGTTTCATTCGAGGATTGATGCCCCAGGGCGTGATGCCGCGTGGTTCCGGCCTGCTGGCCCGAAACCGGGTCTTTCGGCTCATCGGGCTGAGCATTGGACTGCTGGCGATTCTGACCACGCTGTCACTGCTGACTTTCAACGCTGCGGACCCCTCGCTGAACACTGCTACCGTTCGCGCCACCGCCAACTGGATCGGCGCGCCGGGAGCCTTTGTGGCTGATGTGTTGCTGCAGACCTTTGGTGTTGCCGCTTATCTTGTACCGCTGGTCCTGGCGCACTGGGCCTTTGTCTGCCTGTTCCAGCTTCACCGCTCGGCGGTGACACTGCGGGCCCTGCTGGCCTTTCCAGCAATCCTGATGATTGCCGCGGTGCTGTCCTCCCTGCCCTTCCAATCTGATTGGACCAAGCCCGCCAGCGCAGGTGGTGCCGGGGGGTTGCTGGTGCTGGAAAACTTTCAGCGGTGGCTGTTCCTGCCCAAAGCATTGAGCACTGTTCTGTGCTTTATCGGTGGCGCTGTGGGGCTGATCTACGCCTTGGGTCTGGAAGGCAGTCTGATGTCGTCCTACCGCAGTCAAGCCTCCGAGCGCGACGATCACCCTGCGCTGGATGAGGACAATACGTTCTTTGACGATGGCGCGGACCCAGTTGCTGCCGATCCCTGGTCATCGCTTGAGATGGAAACTGACCAGCAGCCCGGGCCAGCCCTGGAAGCAGGGGACGACGACGAAGCCCAAGAAGTGTATTCCGACCCCAACACTGTCCGGGTGCGCCTCGCCGAAAACGATACGGTCTACATCCCCGATTCTGAGCGCGACGATTTCACCATCGATGCTGCGCCGCCGACCGGTTCGGTGGATCTCTACAGCGTAGCCGAAGACGGCGACGGCAGTATTGACCACGCCGGACGCGCCTATGGACAGACCACGTACGGTGTTCGTCTGGATAGCGCGGAAACGGTTGCGCCCAGCTGGTCGTTCCTGAAGCCCCGCACCACCCCCAAACCAGAAGTTGCCGACCCCTTCCTTGAGCAACTCGCACCTGAGCCGGTTCACGACGACTTCAACGACCCCATCGAGGCGGCCTTTGACGCTGATACGCGCACGGGCGAAGGGCCTGGCCTGGCGCAGCAGCAGCCTCCCGCCCCCGCGCCCTCTGTCGCCGTGCCCTCTGTCGCCGAGGCAGGCGCAGGGGAAAGCCTTGAGCCGAAAACCAAGAGCGTCAGCACAGCTCCTCAAGGCAGCGCCGAACGACACGTCAGCGCTGCTTTGAACGAAGCACCCAAGCGCATTACCCGCATTGGCGTAGCAGCGAGCACACCTCAGCCGGTTTACTCCGGTCCATTCCAGGCCCCATCGGTTGATCATCTCATCTATCCTGACGATGTTGTGCAAAAGGGCCTGACGCCCGATGAGCTGGCTGTGCGTATCGAACAGCTGGAACAGGCGCTGGAGGAGTTCAAGATCAAGGGCCGCGTGGTCAACGCGCGCCCGGGTCCAGTGGTCACATTGTTCGAATTCGCGCCTGCGCCCGGCCAGCGGATCGCACGCGTGGTTTCACTCGCTGACGACATCAAACGCGCCATGGCGGCGCACTCCACCCGGATCGCGGTGGTGCCCGGAACCTCCGTGATCGGCATCGAGCTGCCCAACGAGTCCCGCACGCCGGTCAACCTGCGCCAGATTATCGACAGCGACGCCTTTACCGAGGCTAAGGCGCGGTTGCCGCTGGCACTGGGGATCGATATTGCCGGCAACCCGACGGTGGCTGACCTGGCCCGTGCGCCGCACTTGCTGATCGCTGGAACCACGGGCTCGGGTAAGTCAGTCTCGCTTAACGGTATGATCCTTTCGCTGCTCTATGCCCTGCCGCCCGAGCGGTTGAAGCTGATCATGATCGATCCGAAGATGCTGGAACTGTCGCTGTACGACCGCATTCCGCATCTGCTCTCCCCGGTTGTCACCGATCCGCGCCGGGCTATCGTGGCGCTGAAGTGGGCGGTGCGGGAGATGGAAGACCGTTACGAGACCATGATGAAGCTCGAAGTACGCGGGATTCTTGACTACAACGAGCGCATCGATCAGGCCCTCGCCGATGGTGAAGCCATCGTCCAGCGCGTACAGACCGGCTTTGACCCCGACACCGGCCAACCTGAGTATGAAGAGCGCGAACTGCCGCTTAAGCCGATGCCATACATCGTTCTGATCGTTGATGAATTGGCGGACCTGATGGAGCTGGCCAAGAAAGACATCGAATCCTCGCTCCAGCGCCTGACCCAGATGGGTCGTGCCGCGGGCATCCACGTCATCACTGCGACGCAACGCCCCTCGGTGGACGTCATCACCGGCACGATCAAGGCCAACATCCCCAGCCGGATTTCGCTGTACGTGCGCACCAAGATCGACTCCCGTACCATCCTCGACGAACCAGGCGCAGAGCAGCTGCTGCGGGTCGGCGATATGCTGTTCAGCGCTGAAGGTCGGCGGCCAACCCGTGTGCACTCGGCCTTTGTCAGCACCGAAGAAGTCCAGGCCGTGGTGCAGCATTTGCGCGCTCAGGGTGAGCCGGAGTTCGTCGATACCCTGACCAACGACACCGGTGCTTTCATGGGTGAAGAAGACCAGGCCGATATGTTCGGCGGCGGGGAGGAAGAGGACTCAGACGGTGACCTCTATCAGAAGGCTGTCCAGATCGTCACAAACGACCAGCGCGCCAGCACGTCCTACATCCAGCGCAAGCTGTCCATCGGCTACAATCGCGCCGCGCGCCTGATCGAACGCATGGAAAACGAAGGCCTTGTGGGACCGCCAGACAAAACCGGCAAGCGCGATATTTATGTAGAATAGCCGTTTTTCAAGCTTGGGTCCGGGGGCTCAAGTCTTGGGGAAAGTCTTGGATTCGGCGACCAGAGGGCGGGCGCCGACCTGGGCTTCACGCCGAGCGATATAGATCGCCGCAGCGGCGATGATGGCGCCCCCCGCGAGACTGGCAAAGGCTGGCACCACCCCCAGGATCGTCAGCTCCAGCACCGCCACCAGCGGCAGGCGCAAATAGTCAAAGGGCATGATCGCCGATGCCTCACCCTGCCGGGCCGCCAGCGTCAATGCCCACTGACCCGCCGTGGCAACAAAACCCGCAAAGATCAGCAACAACCAAAGATCAAAGCTTAGGTTCTGCCAGACCAGTATGGCGGGAACGATGGTGTAGACTGACATCCAGAACCCCTGAAACGTCACCAAACGGATGGTGCTTTCGGTTTTGGTCAGGTCTTTAACCACCAGAAACGCCGTCGCCATCAAAACCGCTGCAAGCAGCGGCAGCACCTGCGCCCAGACCAGCGTCTGGTTCCACGGCTGTGCCACTACCAGAACGCCCAGGAAGCCCACGACGGTTGCTGCAATTCGGCGCAAGCGGATGGTCTCACCCAAGAACAGCACCGCGCCCAGCGTCACGAAGAAAGGTACGGTGAAATTCAACGCCACCGTTTCCGTCATGTTCAGCTCGCTGAAAGCAATGAACAGCAGCACCATCGCGCTGACCCCCACCGCCGAGCGCAGCATATGCCGCAGAGGTCGCTTGGTTGCCAGTACCGAGCGCGGCCCGGCGATGATCGCAAAGGGCAGAATGGCGATCAGACCAAAAAACACCCGGCCAAAGACGATTTGAAACGGCGCGACCCCGGCATTGGCGGCTTGCTTGACGCACAGGCTCAGCACGGAGAAACAGATCACCGAAGCGACCATCCACAGAATTGCGCGGGTATTGTTGGTTGGGGCGGCGGCTGGCACAGACATGCGAGCAAGCTTCTCCCAAGACCCCGGGCTCTGCACTGCGTTTTTCAGCAGTCCAGCAATGAAATCCCGACGTTTTGACAACCGCGACCAACGGGGTCATTGGTGGAGCGCGTTGCCGTTTGTCAGGGAGAGAGCGTATGCGAGGCTACTTTGCCGTGGGCGTGCTGGAGATTTCCAAGTCGCGCAACATGGGCGCACTGATGCGCACGGCGCACGCCTTTGGCGCGGCCTACACCTTTACCATCGGCTCGGAGGTTACCCGGCAGAAAGTACGCCAGGCCGACACGTCCAATGCCGAGCTGCACCTGCCCTACTTCGACTTTCCGTCCCTTGAACACATGGAGCGGCCGCGGGGCATGCAGCTGGTTGGGGTCGAGTTGACCGACGACGCCGTCGAGCTGCCGTCCTTCCACCACCCGTTGCGGGCCGCCTACATCATGGGACCGGAGAAAGGGTCGCTGACGCCTGACATCCTCGAACACTGTGATCACATCGTAAAAATCCCCACGAAGTTCTGCGTGAACGTCGCGCTGGCGGGTGGAATCGTTCTCTATGATCGGCACTTGCAGCATGGGCAGTACCAGCCCAAACCCGTTCGTCCCGGTGGACCAACAGAAGCAAAGTCCAGTCATGTCCACGGTGGAAGATTCTCCCGCACCGGACGGACGAACTGGCGCGCCAATTAGCGCGCCAGCTGTCGTTTTAACGCTTTAAGCGCAGCTTACGAGCGGCTGTCGTAAACCAGGCTTGGTAGCGCTGGCGGTGGAGCCGAGGCATCGAGGCCGTGTACATCCAGCGCAAAGGCCGCGAAGTCTTCATCCATCGATTGCATGATTTGCCCCCAGCCAGCCGCAGGATCATCGCCTTCGTAGGTGAGGATCACAAAGTCGCCATGGGGTGTTTCCTGCAAGAAGGTCCGCTCATGCAGACCGGCATTTTCTCGGATAGCGTCAAAGTCTGCTTTGGCGGGCTGCTGATTGATGCCGTTGATCATCTCAAGCCACTTTTCTTTCTTACCGGGCAGGATGGGCATGACCATCGCAAGTGCTGCCATTTTTTTTACTCCAATCTAGAAATGTTAATATTGTTTCATATCGAGGTAATGGAAGTAAAACCTACACCGTACTCATTGTTTCGCCCGAAATTCCATCAATCCGAAATTCTAACGTGAAATAACAAATGGAGATGTCAACACGCCTTGCCGCTAGTTTGTGCAATTTTGTGCGTGTTATATTTGAATTCTTTACATGCGCTTCGTTCAATGGCTTCATTTCGACCGACAGCGATGTTCCCCACTGCTTTTTTGTCATGAAATGGCAATGAATATTTGGCTCGCTGGAACTGAAATCAAAACCTTACGATTTACGGAGTATGTCCATGTCTATGTATGAAAAAATGATGAAGACGACTGACGACCGCGATGTTGATGGCTACATGGCGCTGTTGCACGACGATTACGTCTTTGTCCGTCACCAGAGCGGTACTGAGGTTTCCAAGGCAGATTGGGGCCCAGCGATGGCCGAGATGATGGCAAGCGACAAGCTTGAGTTTTTCAACAACCGCTGCATTTACGAAAACGATGACGTCGTTGTTTCGCATCAGGTCATGGGCTTTCCTGATGGCAGCAAAGAGGCCGTGCTGATCGTGAACACCATGCAGGATGGCCTGATCATCCGGACCGAAACCGGCGCCACGCTTCTCAAGTAAGCCCGGCAGAGGAAGTCCGCATCAGGAAGGATAATCACCATGAAAATGCTTGTTACAGTCAAGATCACCAAGGGCTTTGATGCCTGGCGCGCGATGTCAGAATCATTGATGCCCGAAGCTGAAAAACACGGAATCCACATGATTTGGGCCGGGTCCAACCCAGATGAAAGCCAGGTCTACGTGGTCATGCAACTGCAGGATCCGGAACAGATGAAAACCTTCGGCGAGCGTGAAGACATCGTTAAAGCCCGCGCTGAAGCCGGCGCAATTGTCGAGTCTACCGAGGTCATTTCGCCCATCGGCAAGGACTTCATGCCAGGCTAGAGCCAAAGGCCTGCTACCCTCAACGCCGACGGAAAGAGTGCTGTAACCGTCATGCGTATGAACCTGATCGGCCCCATTTTCGCAATGGGGCTGATACTCTGGGTCAATCCTGAGAAAGTGTCAGCCTTGCCGCGCGGCGAAGCGGCTGACGAAAGCAATCATTCGCCCTAATGGTCGGCTGGCTTCGTTCACTTCGGTAAGGAAGTAAATGGAGCGGGTGATGAGATTCGAACTCACGACACCTAGCATGGCAAGCTAGTGCTCTACCCCTGAGCTACACCCGCGCCTGGGATGGAGGGCTGTTTATCGCTCTCACAGGCATAGATCAAGCGCTTATTTGCGCTTTTGGGTTTTGGGCTTCTGCCGGGGCTGTGCTGGGTTGCGGGGGTCGCGCAACTCACTCTGATATTGCAGCGTAATCAGCGTTTTGTCCTTGGTTTTTGGTGATCGCTGCATCCAAGGGTCCGCGGTCGCAAGATGCTCGTTTTGACGTTTCACGCCCAAAACGAGACGGCCTCGACGACTCCGCCGTTTTCAGAACTTTTTGACGTCTCTATGCATCACACTCACGCCAAAGCCCGCCTCTTGCAGCCATCCGCCGGCTTGCTCTGCGACCCACACAGAACGGTGCTTTCCCCCTGTGCAGCCAAACGCCAGCGTGAAATAGGCCTTGCCCTCCTTCTGTTGCCGCACGGCAGTAAGCTGCAACAGGCCGCGTAGATGCCTTTCGAACTCAGCGTAGCCTTCGTCGGCCTGGATATACGCGCCCACCCCCTCGTCCTGTCCGGTCCTAGGGCGTAGGTCGAGGTCGTAATGAGGATTGCGCAGCCATCTGACGTCAAACACCATGTCTGCGTCACTGGGCAGTCCCAAGCGGTAGGAAAACGATAGGGACCGAATTTGTAGTGGGTTTAGCCCCGCACCGGTCATGGCGATCAGGGACTGTCGCAGGTCTGCCAGCTTGACCCCCGTGGTATCAACGACTTCGTCCGTCAGGGCGCGGCGCGACAGCGACGCCTCCTGCTCTGCGGTCAGTGCGTCCATGAGGCCCGTGCCCCGGTCAAAGGGATGCGCACGACGGGTTTCGCTGTAGCGTCGCTGCAGCGTCTCCCGATCCGCGCTGAGAAACAAATGCCGGACCTCTAGAGTTTCGGACAGGGATTGCACCAGCTGTTCGTCGTGCCAGGCCGTGCCGCCCGCCTCAATGGGCCAGCCCAGCGCGATATCCTCAGCTTGGCTCTGCACCAGCAAATCTGGCCACAGACTGACTGGAACCGAATCACTGGTCTGAAACCCTAAGTCCGACAGCACACCAAGCGCTGTGGTCCGGCCTGCGCCAGAAAGGCTCGAAATGATGAACAGACGTCGGACTGTCATAGCTTGAAATCCTCCGGCATCTCCGGCAGGCGCAGCACCACCCGACCCCCGGATATCTCGCCGCTCTGGTCCGCGTTTTCAGCCCAGATCTTACCGCCGTGAGCGTTTACGATCTGCTTTGAGATCGACAAGCCCAACCCAGAGTGCCTGCCAAACCCATCCTGTTCCGGCCGGTCGGTGTAAAAACGATCAAAGACCTTGGTTAACTTGTCCGCGGGGAAGCCAATGCCCTGATCTTCCACAGACAGGATGATTTCCCCCCGCGCACGCGTCATCCGCACCCAGATCTTACCGCCCTCCGGCGAGAAGGTCTGCGCGTTGGTGATGAGGTTGACCAGAACCTGCCCCAGCCGCAATCCAGCGCCCAGGATGAGAAAATCAGGCCGCCGGACCTCACCGGGCTCAAGGATGATCTCAACATCGCGCTCGGCCAGCTGCCGCTGCAGAGAGACCACGTCTTCTGCCAGCGCGTAGAGGTCCAACTCCTCCCAGTGCGACCGGGCCAATTCGGCATCCAGCCGGGAGCTGTCTGAAATGTCCGTGATCAGCCGATCCATACGATCCACGTCGTGAGTCAGGATATCGAGCAAAACGGCTTGCTGTCTGGGGTCACTTACCATGGAGAGCGTTTCGAAGGCTGATCGTAGCGAGGTCAGGGGGTTCTTGAGCTCGTGCGCTACGTCGGCGGCAAAACTCTCCATGGAGTCGATCCGGTCCCACAGGCTCTCCGTCATATCCCGCAACGAGAGCGAAAGGTCGCCGATTTCGTCGCCACGGTCAGACAAGTCAGGAATTGCGTGGCGCCTGTCTTTCTGTCGGCGCACCAAATCAGCCGACTTGGCCAGCTGCCGGACGGGTTGGGCAATGGTGCTGGCCAGATAGATGGACAGCAGTACCGTGATGACCAGCGCAATCAAGAACAGCGACAAAATCAAAGTCTGCATCGACGCGATTCGCTCGTCGACCACGGTCGTCTCGCGCGAAATCATCAGACCACCGAGGACGCGACGGTATTCCTGCACGGGAACGGCAGCGGACAGCACGAGAGCGTTGCCTTCCGCTGCGCGCACACCGTTAGCGAACTTGCCAAACAGCGCTTCAGCGGCTTCTGGGTAGTGATCGGCGCGCTGGGGCATGGTTTCAATGTAGCGCGGGAACTGCCGCCCACCACGCCGCACTGCACGCCAGATGCTGCGCGGAGACAGGCTTTCCAGCAACGAAGGCTCGATCAGGGATTGCGCGAAAATCGGTGTTGTGCCGCCTCGGAGAACGCGGGAGTCGGCCAGTAAATCGCCGTTCAGGGCAAACAGGCGCGCTCGGGATGGGCTTTCGATGGTCAGCAGGCGCAGGAACAGCGCGCTTCGGTCCTCGTCCAGCCGTTTGTCAGCGCCTTCGCCTGTAACCGCCGCAGAGCCCAGCGCCACAGCAATGATTCGGCCCTCGGAGCGCAGCGCCTCCAACTCCCCGTCAATCAGGAACTGGCGGTAGCGGTCGGTGTATAGAAAACCAATCACCGGAATCAGCAAAGTGATCATGTTGATCGCCAAAATCCGGCCGACAAGGGAGCTAGACCCTGGCCCGCGGGGCCGCCAACGGATCCGTCGCCCCAGCACCACAGCGGCAAGGCCCGCGAAACTGACGCGCGGGCGCTGTGCTTTCTTATTTAGTTTTCGTTCAGGTGCTGTGGTCAAGGGTCTGGCCGTTTCACGAGATTTCCAGGCTTAAAATACGCCCAACGCCCTCTCTTGCACAGACCCTGCGTTTCCAGCGGGTTTGTGGACTTTTCAGGCAGCCAACCCCGTGTCCTTGTACCGATAACCCACGCCATAGAGCGTTTCGATCTGATTGAAGTTCTCATCAACAGCTTTGAACTTCTTGCGAAGGCGCTTGATGTGGGAGTCGATCGTGCGGTCATCAACGTATATGTGCTCGCCATAGGCAGCGTCCATGAGCTGATCTCTGGTCTTGACGTGGCCGGGCCGCTGGACCAGCGACTTGAGGATCAGAAACTCGGTGACCGTAAGCGTGATATCGTCCGACTTCCACAAGCACTGGTGCTTGACCGGGTCCAGTCGCAGTTCGCCCCGGGTTAGGACATCGTTGCCCACTTCACGCTCTGGGGTCGTGCTTGTCTTTTCGTCACGGCGCAGAAGTGCGCGGATTCGCTCGACCAGCAGGCGCTGGGAAAAAGGCTTCTTGATGTAATCATCTGCGCCCATGCGCAGGCCTAGCACCTCATCCACTTCATCATCTTTGGATGTGAGGAAAATGACGGGAACCTGACTTTGGGTACGAAGGCGGCTGAGCAACTCCATTCCGTCCATGCGCGGCATTTTTATATCCAGAATCACCAAGTCGGCGGGCTGGACCGTCAGGCTTTTCAAGGCGTCCGAACCGTCTGAGAAGGTTCGGGTCCGAAACCCCTCGGCCTCCAGAGCCATGGACACCGATGTGAGAATGTTGCGATCGTCATCGACGAGAGCGATTGTTTGTTGCACGGTGATCTCCGCGAGCGTGGTTTAACTGTTCAGGTCTATGATGCCTTAGTGTGCTCTATTGGCAACAATCATGAGGCGAGATTAAGGAACGTCGCGTCGAAAAGACGAACAAAGTGTGGCAAATCACAGAAATTCTCGCAATTTGCGAAGTTATATCAAGATCAACCACCGAATTTTCAAATTGAGCCAGCTGTTTTCACTATAATTTGTTCGACTTCGGTTTTGACGTGTGTGGGCATTATCCATGGCTTTGCGGAGTCTTTGATCTCACGATCAAACACGTCTACGCCAATCGCGCTTTGAGCGCCGGTGCTGGACTTAGGGCGACCCTGACAGTTTGGCGAGGATTAACTCGAGCTGCTCAAGCGATGCATAGGAAACCCGAACCTGACCCTTGGTGCCTGAGCCCTGGATCTGAACTGAAAGACCCAATTGCGACGTCGCCTGCTCTTCGGCTTCGCGCAGGTCAGGGTCTTTTTCACCTTGGCCAGGCACTACAGCAGGCGCGCCCTCACGGCGTTCAGAGGGGGTCAAAAGCCTCCGTACAGCCTGCTCCAACTCCCGCACCGACCAGCGCTCGGCAACGGCTTGCCGGGCCAGAGGAATGGGGTTCTCCACGGACAGCAGAGCCCGGGCGTGGCCTGCGGATAACTGGCCCTCCTCCACCATGCGTCGGAGCTGGTCCGGCATGGCCAGCAGGCGTAGGGTATTTGCGATGTGCGCCCTGCTTTTGCCGACACGTTCGGCCACTTCCGCTTGGGTGTAGCTGAATTGCGTGATCAGACGGCGGTAGCCCTCAGCCTCTTCGAACAGGCTTAGATCTTCGCGTTGAATGTTCTCCAACACGGCGATTTCGGCGGCATCAACGTTGCTCAGCGGACGAATAATGACCGGCACTTCGTGCAGTCGGGCCCGTTGCGCTGCCCGCCAGCGGCGTTCACCAGCAATAATCTCATAGCGGGTTTTAACGCCTTCGCTAGCCTGGCGGACAAGCAAAGGCTGGATCACACCCTGACTGCGGATCGATGCGGCCAGCTCATCCAAACGTTCGGGGTCGAAAATTTGGCGGGGCTGGAAAGGGCTGGGGGAAAGATCTGTGACCGCCACCAACTGCTGGGCAGAGGGGCCGCCGTCGGTGCTGTTTTCGTCTTCGAAGAGGGCGCTTAATCCGCGACCCAAGCCTTTCTGTGCCATGGCTCGATCCTTCCCTTGGCCTGTTCCAGCGTCCGCGCGCCGCGGGCCGTTCTTGTGGTGTCGCTCCCCGAGGGGGCATGCTTGGGGTTCTGATGCCTGTTGCTGCCGTCAAAGACCCAAGGATGCCACGACTTCATCGGAGAGCGCCGCATAGGCCTGCGCGCCCGTAGAACGCTCATCATAATCGAATATCGGCTGGGCGTGCGAGGGCGCTTCTGACAGGCGGACGTTGCGCGGAATTTTTGTTTGAAAAACTCGGCCTCGCAGGTGCGTGCGAACGTCATTTTCCACCTGCTGCGCCAAGCGATTACGGCCATCATACATGGTCAGGACCACGCCCAGTAGCTGTAATGATGCGTTGGACCCGCGCTTCACTCGATCCAGCGTGCGCAGCAGAAACGCTAAACCCTCAAGCGCAAAAAACTCGGCCTGGAGCGGCACCAGCACGCGATCGGCCCAGGCAAGTCCGTTGAGTGTCAGCAGCCCCAGTGCCGGCGGACAGTCGATCAGCACAACGTCAAAGGGCTGCGTCGCGTCCTTTAGGCGATTGCGAAAACTGTACTGCCGCGCATCTGCGTCCACCAGTTCAACTTCCATCGCTGCAAGGTCCTGGTTGGATGGCAGGATGAAAAGATTAGTCTGCGAGGTTGGCTTGATGGCCGTTTTGGCCTCTGCTGTACCGGCTAGAACTGCGTATAGATTGGCCTGCCGGTCTTCGGCTGCAATCCCTAGGCCCGTGGACGCATTACCCTGCGGGTCCGCATCTACGATCAAGGTCTTCTTACCCTTGCGCGCCAGAGCCGCACCGAGGTTGACAGCGGTAGTGGTTTTACCCACGCCACCTTTTTGGTTGGCAATGGCGAGAATGACCGGGTCGGACACGGGCGCTTGTTCCTGTTGCTATCGGAGAGCCGGACTTAACGCGCCCGACGGACGTTGCGCAAGCGCAGAATCACCGAGTCGCTGTCGATAAGCGAGGGAAAACTCTCAGTTTCAAAGCTGTGCGTCTCTTGGGCAGCTTCTAATTCCGCACGGGCTGTTCGACCTTTGTGCAGTACCAGCTGAGTGCGCTCGTCTATCAGCGGCGCACACCAGTCCAACAATCGCGGCAAAGGCGCAAAAGCGCGCGCGAATAGAGTGTCCAGCGGCTTGTCAGGGAGGGCTTCAACGCGCTTTGAAACAATGGTGAGCGGCGCGCCGGTCGCGGTCTTAACCGCCAACAGAAACGCCGCTTTTCGGCTGTCCGACTCAACCAGCGTGACCGGATGTCCCGTGGCAATGGCAATGACGATCCCTGGAAACCCGGCGCCTGTCCCAATGTCGGCAATACCGCGCGCCGGGGACCGAAAAAACGAAGACGCCGGCGTTGTTGCCGGTCCCGCGTGGTTGACGGGCGTCGAAGCATCAAGTGATAGTCCGGCGTGGTCGAGACATTGCAAGCTATCCACGACGTGCCGGTCCCAAACGTCTACCCACGTTCCAGGGCCAATCAAATTCAACTTAGGCTGCCATTTCCCTAAAACCTCGACGAAAGCCAGCAATTGCTCATGTTTCGCCTCGCTTAGCCCGAAGCGTGCAATCGTTTTCTCATACAGGGGCGACGGTGCGGGCATGACCAGCGGACGGCGGGTCCGAGCAGGCCGTGGATTGGAGCCTCTGGGGGAGCCCGGCTTATCAGCCGGCGCGCGTACGAGGTGCTGTTCTGGCGAGCGCGGAGGAAAAGGGGCCATGTGAATTAGGCCGCTGCGTTGTCAGACGCGTTTGTCTGCACCGATTGTCGGTCCTGGCCTCGTCGTTTGACGTATTGCAGCAACGCGCCCAGAGCGGCGGGGGTCATACCCTGGATCCGGGAGGCACGACCGAGGGTCTCAGGCCTCGCACGCTCGAGTTTTTCGCGAATCTCGTTCGAAAGTGACCCAATGGCGCTATAATCAAGGTTCGTCGGTAATCGAGCGTCCTGCTCCGCATTGAGCGCCGCTACTTCCTGCTCCTGTCGGCCCAGATAACCAGCGTAAACTGAGGCAATCTCAATTTGCTCAGCCACGTCGCCGCGCAGGCCTGCGAGTTGCGGGAATGCGGTCTGAAGCTGCTCTATCGTGACCGTCTTCATGCTCAAAAGGTCCAGCGCCGTCCGGGCACGTCCGTCAAGTTTGATCGGAAAGCCGGCGCGTTGCCATTCGTTGGGACTCAAGGTCAGGCCGCGGAACGCTTGAAAAGCGGCGTCGATCGCCCCTTGTTTCACGTGAAACGCTTCAGAACGCCTTGTACGGATAAGACCAGCCGCCTCGCCAATCGGTGTCAATCGTTGATCCGCATTGTCAGCGCGGAGACGCAGCCGGAACTCCGCCCGACTGGTGAACATGCGATAGGGCTCCGTCGTGCCTCGTGTGATCAAATCGTCGATCATCACGCCTATATAACCCTCATGCCGACCAATCCGGAGCCGTCGATCCGCCGCAGAGGCTAGCAAAGCGGCATTTGCCCCAGCCATCAGTCCTTGCGCAGCGGCCTCCTCGTAACCTGTTGTCCCATTGATCTGACCTGCGAGAAANAACCCCGGAACNCGCTTGGTCTGCANCGTATCTTCCAGCTCCCGAGCATCNACAAAATCATATTCGACAGCGTAGCCCGGCCGGATGATTGTGGCCCGCTCCAAACCTGGAATGGTTGTCAGCATAGCGTGCTGTACCGACCGGGGCAGGGAGGTTGAGATCCCGTTGGGATAGACCGTGTGATCATCCAACCCCTCTGGCTCCAGAAAGATTTGATGGCGCGGTTTATCGGCGAACCGAACCACCTTGTCCTCAATTGACGGGCAATAGCGCGGACCTACACCGTCGATGGCGCCAGAATACACAGCTGACTTGTGGAGATTGTCGCGGATAATGGCGTGGGTGGCTTCCGTGGTGAAAGTCACGCCACAATCCACCTGCGGCACCGTAATTTCGTCTGTCAGCGTTGAAAAAGGCACCAAAACGGGATCCGGGGGCTGCACCTGTAAGCCAGCCCAAGCAATGGTGCGGCTGTCGAGGCGGGCCGGGGTTCCCGTCTTCAGCCGGTCCAGATTAAAACCCAAACGCTCTATCGTGTCTGCCAGCGCGACCGCCGGTGCTTCGCCAGCCCGGCCTTCAAATGCAACCTCATCACCGATGAACGTTTTGCCTTTGAGAAAGGTTCCCGTGGTAATAACCACCGCTGCTGCCTTCAGCTCTTGCCCCCGATCTGTCGTCAGACCCGCTACCCGGCCTTGATCATCGATTACAATGTCGTCAGCGCTGGCTTCAATGACCGTCAGATTGGCTTCTTCTTGCAAGAGGGTTTGAATAGCCTCCCGGTACAAGCGGCGATCAGCTTGGGAGCGAGGACCGCGTACAGCAGGGCCTTTAGAGGCGTTGAGCATGCGAAACTGTATTCCAGCCTGATCGATGGCACGGGCCATCAAACCGTCCAGCGCATCAATCTCCCGCACCAGATGACCCTTACCCAACCCACCAATCGCCGGGTTACAGGACATTTCACCAACCGTTGCCCACTGATGGGTCACTAAGGCCACATTGGCCCCTATCCGCGCCGCGGCCGCGGCTGCTTCGGTGCCGGCGTGCCCGCCGCCAACAACGACAACATCGTAGTTCACCGCCGCCGGAATGGCATCTGTTCGACGAAATAGTTTCACGTGAAACGCCTCAGCTTACACAGTATCGGACAGCAACAGGACTACTTCCCGATGCAGAACCGACTAAAGATATGATCCAGCACGTCCTCAACATCAACCGCGCCCGTGATCCGTCCAAGCGCAGCAGAAGCGTCCCGCATGCATTCAGCCAGCAGTGCCAGCTCCTCCTGATCCTGGGAAATTGCCAATGCGGCCACGGCTTCTGCCACGTGATGGGCGTGCCGCTGTCGTCCCATCGGCAGTACGCCCTCCAGCGATACATCATCCCCCAAGAGCGCTGCCTGGATCGTCTGAAGTATACCGTCAAGCCCGGTACCCGTCACCGATGAAACACCCACGGTGTAGTCGCCTCCCGACCAAAGATCTTCCTTGGACGCCACCTTGACCACTGGCGCGTCCCCAAGGCGCGCGCCAAAATCAACATCCTCGCCGCGCTCATCAATCAGCCACAGCACCAGGTCAGCGCTTTGCGCCGCCTGCAGAGCGCGGTCCACGCCGATTGCTTCAATCTGATCGGCCGTTTCGCGCAGGCCTGCGGTATCGACCACGTTAACCAGAAAACCATCAAGTTCGATCGGCACCGACAGCGCGTCGCGGGTTGTTCCGGCAATATCGGTCACAATCGCAACATCCCGCGCCGCCAAGGCATTGAGCAAAGACGACTTGCCCACATTCGGCAGACCGACCAACGCCACGGTAAAACCATCCCGAACATGCGCGGCCAGACGGTGTGATTGAGCCGTCGCGTTTTCCATCTCTCGTGCCAGCGCCGCCGCTCTCGTCCGGACGGTGGGAAAGAAATCTGCCGGCAGGTCCTCGTCTGGAAAATCAATCCAAGCCTCGGTTTCAGCCCGCAGCATGATGATAGCATCCCGCCACGCCTGCACCTTTTCCGACAAGGCCCCTCCCAGCTGCCGTAACGAAAGCCGGCGCTGGGCCTCTGTTTGAGCATCGATCAGATCACCCAGGCCTTCGACCGCAGCCAGGTCCATCTTGCCGTTCAGAAAAGCGCGCTGTGTGAATTCCCCGGGCTCCGCGGGGCGCAATTGGGGCAGGGTGCTCAGCGTATTGAGCACTGCACGAATGACGGCAGGTGAACCGTGGACGTGCAGCTCGACCACCGCCTCACCGGTAAATGAGTGCGGCGCGACAAAGCGAACGACCATCGCGTCATCGAGTATGGCCCCATCTGCATCATGCAGCATGGCCCGGCGCAACACGCGAGGCGCTGGCAGTTCCGCTGCCGTGTCGGATGGGTTCTCGGCGAGGGCGTTGCCGATGCCCGTCATCAAGCACCGCAACGCCGCGTCAGAGGCCGGCCCAGACAGCCGAACCACCGCAACACCGGCGCGACCAACGCCGGTTGATAGCGCGAATATGGTGCCGGCCGGTGACATAAGAAGGAAGGCGCTCTGCGGCTACTGGTTCATAGACAGGAAGAAGTCATCGTTCGACTTCGAGGTCCGCAGCTTATCGATGAGGAATTCCATCGCATCGACCGGGCCCATTGGCATCAGAATCCGCCGCAGCACCCACATCTTCGCCAATTCGCCCCGTTCAACCAGCTGCTCTTCTTTACGAGTGCCAGAACCACCGATGTCAATCGCAGGATAAGTGCGCTTTTCAGCCAGTTTCCGGTCAAGGACGATTTCGGAGTTACCTGTGCCCTTGAATTCCTCAAAGATGACCTTGTCCATCATGGAGCCCGTGTCGATCAGCGCAGTCCCCACAATGGTCAGAGAGCCGCCTTCCTCAATGTTTCGGGCCGCCCCGAAGAACCGCTTCGGGCGCTGCATAGCGTTGGCGTCAACACCGCCGGTCAGAACTTTGCCCGAGGAGGGTACGACAGTGTTGTAAGCACGGGCGAGACGGGTAATGGAGTCGAGTAGGATCACCACGTCTTTCTTGTGTTCCACAAGCCGCTTCGCGCGTTCGATCACCATCTCCGAGACCTGCACGTGTCGCGTCGCGGGCTCGTCAAAGGTCGAGGCGACAACTTCACCGTTCACAGAACGCTGCATGTCGGTCACTTCTTCTGGCCGCTCGTCGATCAACAGCACGATCAGGTAGGTCTCAGGGTTGTTGCGGCTGATGCTGTCTGCAATGGTCTGCAGCATCATCGTTTTACCCGTACGCGGCGGCGCCACAACCAGCGCACGCTGGCCCTTACCGATCGGGCTTACCAGGTCGATAACACGCCCCGTGAGATTCTTGTTCGTCGGATCTTCTACTTCAAGTTTTAAACGCTCGTCAGGATACAACGGCGTCAACGAATCAAAGTTCACCCGCGTTCGCGTCGAGCTCGGGTCTTCAAAGTTGATGGTATTCACCATAGTCAGCGCAAAATAGCGTTCATTATCCCGTGGAGCGCAAATCTCACCATCGACACTGTCGCCGGTGCGCAAACCAAACTTTCGCACGGTGTTGGGCGAGACGTAGATATCATCAGCCCCGGCCAGATAGTTGGCCTCGGGCGAGCGTAAAAAGCCGAAGCCATCCTGCAGCACTTCAATCACCCCACCGCCAAAGATCGATTCATCGTTCTCAGCGACAGCTTTCAGTATGGCGAACATCAGCTCCTGCTTGCGCATGGATGCAACATTTTCGATTTCCATCTCTTCGGCCATGGCGATGAGCTGGACAGGGGTCTTTTGTTTGAGGTCTTCGAGATGCATAGGTCAACAAAGGTCCGTATGGAAAGAATCCGGCCAGCAAGCGCGCTTGAGCGCTAGCGTAGCGGGAATTCAGGGGCAGTCCCGGCCACAGCAGGCACAGGACAAAAGAGCGGGCCGCAGAGAGAAGGAGATCATGAAATCTCGACACGAACTGCGGTAGGAAAACGGGAAAGAAAGGCTCACCTCGGACGAGGGGCCAAAGCCGTAAGCGGCAAGTGCGGATCGAAACCCGACGCGTTCACCAAATAAGCAGAGCGACCGATTCTGTCAACGACCGCTTAACCCGATTACCAAAAATGCCCGGAAAAATCTGCTCAGCAACCAGGAAACAAGAGCTAGAACAGCCCTTGGAAGGGCTTTACGACCACGAGAGTCACGATCAGGATCATCAAAACAGTGGGTACTTCATTGAAAATCCGGAAATAGCGGGCACTCTTCTGGTTGCTGTCGCTGGCAAAGTTTTTGACGTGACGCGACTGCATTCCCGTCACTCCACTCATGGCTAGAACCAAAATAAACTTAGCGATGAACCAAAATTCCCGCGCTGACGTAATGCCGTTCATCTCCCAATACACAACCATACCCAGACCAGCGAGCCACGTAACGGCCATCGCCGGATTGATAATAGCGCCGTACAGCCGGCCTTCCATGACTTTGAAGGTCTCAGACTTGTCCGACCCCGCTTCAGCGTTGGCGTGATAGACGAACAGCCGCGGCAGATAGAGCAGGCCGGCCATCCATGCGATCACAGCAATGATGTGGACAGTCTTGAGGGTCAGAAAGACGGCGATCATGACGCGTATTCCTTCGCAGCTGGAAACAGGAGGGTGATCAATCTTGTGAGGCTGGGCTTACCCGTCTGCGCGTACGGCGTCGAGGACCCAATGCACGGCATCTGGGTCGCTTTCTTTAAAAATACCGTGCCCAAGGTTGAAAACATGGCTGCGTTGGTGGTCAACAACGCTCAGAACGTCTCGCGTCGCTTGTACCACCTCATCACGCCCACACAGCAGCCGGCCTGGGTCAAGATTTCCCTGAACCGCAGCAAAATCAAGCCTCGCAGCGGCGTGCAGATCGTTAGCGTAGTCAACTTGCAAACTGACCAATGGATCAATACCGGCCAGCGCACGCGCGGCAAACATGGCTTTACGGGGGAACACGATAATCGGGGTGTCCGCTGCTTCATCCCGCACCAGACGCACAATCCGCTCTAGGGGATCGGCGGACCAGGCAAGCTGGGCGTCCCGATCCAGGGACCCGGCCCAGGAATCAAAGACCATAACCGCATCCGCGCCTGCTTTGATTTGCGCGACCAAATGCTGAGCCACGCTGCGTACGAGCAAATCAATAAGCGCCTTAAATCGCGGCGGGTCGCCATAGGCCATCGCCTTGGTTGCCGCGTAAGCTTTGCTGGAGCCCCCTTCAATCATGTAGGTGGCGAGCGTCCAGGGCGCACCAGCAAACCCGATCAGCGTGGTCGTGTTGGGTAAGGCCGCGCGGATTTGACTGACAGCGGTGTACGCCGGACTTAGAACGCTAAAAGCCTCCCCGCTAGCAAGCCGATCGGCCATGATTTGTAGCTCTGGCAAGGCCCCCAAAACGGGTCCTTCGCCAGCAGCGAACGCTAGATCCTGTCCCAAGGCCCGCGGTATGGTCAGAATATCCGAGAACAGAATGGAGCCATCAAAGTCGTATCGCCGTATCGGCTGAAGGGTCACTTCGGTTGCAAAGTCCGGGTTATCGCACAGGTCCAAAAAACCCCCAGCCTCAGCGCGCAAAGCCCGATACTCAGGCAGGTAACGCCCGGCCTGGCGCATGAACCAAGCGGGCCGCGGCCACTGGCTTTGACCATGGAGCGCGGAGAGAAGGGGCTTGTTACTGGAAAACGGCGTTGTCATGGAGACTGATCTGACGGGTCAAAAGTAAAAAGGCAAGTCGTGCCTGCACAGACCTGTTTGCTGCTCCTTGCCCAGATACAGTTGACGCTCGACAAGATTGCTATGTGTCAGCGCTGCGATGAACCATCACATCGACAGAGCTGGCTTAGCATTCTCCCCCAAACAAAACAGAAGAATCTAAAATAGGTTGTTGTGGTTGTTGTCTGGGTCAAAAAGTGTGGATCAAAAGATATCCTCGACTTACCCCCCCCATTCTAGACTGCGACACATTGGGCAATTTGTGATCAGGGTCAGCCAGATTTTCCCTGATCTTTCAGACGGGCAAAGGGGTTGGCTTCAGATCACATTGAATGGCGTGCGAAAAAACCATCCTCTTTGTCCCTCTTTCTCTTTCCGTCCTTTTCCACGGTTGAAAACTGCATTGTGAAGCGAGAGTTATCCTCGGTATAAGCAAACAGCTCACCTTCTTCCCCAACCAATGGCATGCCTTACACACAGGCTCGAAGGAATAACTTGGGCCTTCGACGGGCGACTCGGGGAGTTTTGCTCATGATGGATACCGATCTAGGACAAAGGAACACGCCGCGCGATGAACGACGACTTTGATGATTTCCCCCTGCCGCCGCAGTTAGGCTGGATGCACGATCAACCCTTGTTACTGGCTTCTGGTTCAGAGACCCGGATGGCGATGCTGATGGATGCTGGACTGCCCTTGGTGGTCTCCCCTTCAGATGTCGATGAGTCGGTGATCAAGGCGCGGGTGAAGAGTGAGGGCGGAACCGCCGCTCATGCAGCGCAAGAGTTGGCTCTCGCCAAGGCTGCCACCGTGTCCCAAGCCTATCCCGGACAAATCACCGTTGGAGCAGACCAAATTCTGGTTTTGCCAAGTGAAGACGGTGAAATCTGGTTCGATAAACCAGATAATAGAGGACTGGCGCATAAGCATTTGTCCCAGCTCAGCGGCAGAACACACGAGCTGATTACGGCCACCACGGTGTGTATCGATGGTGAAACCCGCTGGTCCTCGATCCAGACCTCCACCCTGACGATGCGTGCTTTGAGCGAGGCGTACATTCGCGCCTATCTGGACACTTTGGGCGATGAAGTCCTGTGGTCGGTGGGCGGATACCAACTTGAGGGGCTGGGCGCGCAGTTGTTTGAGTCGGTCGACGGCGACTTTTTCACCATTCTGGGCATGGACCTGACCGGCCTTCTGTCCCATTTCCGCGACCAGCGCGCGTTGCTGAGCTGATCATGAGAGGCGCTCCTTTGAAAGCCGCCGTTGTGGGCCACCCCATCGGTCATTCGCAGTCGCCGACGATCCACGGTCACTGGTTGGAAACGACGGGTATCGCCGGGACCTATGAAGCCATGGATTTGCACCCTGACAGCTTCGAAGCTGATATTCGAAAGCTGGTTGATCAAGGTTTTCAGGGCGTTAATGCCACTGTACCCCACAAAGAAGTCGCCCTCGCCATTGCCGATGAGGTGGACGACACAGCGCGGCGCATTGGGGCATCAAACACGCTGGTTTTCCGCGATGGCAGGATCCATGCCCAGAACACCGATGCTTTCGGGTTCTGGCAAAACCTTGTGCCCCAACTGCACGGGCAAGTGCCGCAGCGGGCTGTGGTTCTCGGTGCAGGAGGTGCAGCGCGGGCCGTACTGGTGGCGCTGCAGGACGCAGGGGTTGGCCATGTCATTCTTGCCAACCGAACCCACGGCCGCGCAACGGCTCTGGCTGAGGAGTTGGCAGACACCGCGACCATCGAAACCCTCACCTGGGACGATGCAGAAGCCTTACTGGATCAAGAGGCCGTAGACTTGATCGTTAATACCTCATCACGGGGCATGAAGGGCGAGCATCCCATCACCTGTGCCTTGGCAGCCCAGACCCCAGAGACGGTGGTCAATGACATCGTGTACTCGCCCTTGCAAACCGCTCTGCTGGAAACTGCAGCCGCGAGGGGTTGCCAGACGGTCGATGGCCTCGGCATGCTCCTTCATCAGGCTCGCCCGGCGTTCCAGGCGTTTTTTGGCGCGCGGGTCAGCGTCGATGCAGGACTGAGACACAAAGTTGAAACCCGCATGGGTTTGCGGTGAGGCATCCCGCATGGGTTTGCGGAAGGGAAACATATGAAGGTTATCGGTCTGACAGGGTCTATTGCCATGGGTAAATCCACGGCCGCGAAAATGCTGGCGCGCATGGGTTACGCTCATTTTGACGCGGATGCTGTGGTTCATGCATTGACCGGTCCCGGCGGTAAAGCCTTGCCGGCCATCGCTCGCTTTGCCCCTGGCGCGGTTTCAGCCGAGCGCGGCATGGATCGCAAGGCTCTGGGGGATTTAGCCTTTCGGGACAAATCAGTCCTGCGGCAGCTGGAAGCGGTTTTGCACCCGCTGGTATACCATGAGAACCGGCGGCTACTGGCCCTGTGGCAGCGCCAGCGGCGGCGAAAAGCACTGTTGGATATTCCCCTGCTGCTCGAAGGCCGAGGCGAAGGCCGGTGTGATGCCATCTGGGTGGTGTCTGCGCCTGCTATCTTGCAACGACGCCGTGCCCTGGCTCGGTCAGGAATGACAGTGGAAAAGCTTGCCGGGATCCTGGCGCGACAGGTGCCGGACCGGGAAAAGCGCCGGCGCGCTGACGTGGTGATCGCAACGGGGCTGGGCCGGGCTATCACTTGGACGGCGCTGATGCAGGCCGATCGTCTGCCAGTCTCAGCCAAAACCTGGCCACCACGGCACCGGCGCAATACCTTGTTCAAGGGTGCCATCCATCGTGCACCCAAATCGCTGCCCCTTTTGCCGTTGTCGGAGAACCGTGCATGACCCGCGAAATCGTTCTGGATACGGAAACCACCGGATTTGAACCCAGCGAAGGCCACCGGATTGTGGAAATCGGCTGCGTGGAACTCGACGGCCTGCTGCCCACCGGCAATACCTTTCATATCTACATCAACCCCCAGCGCGATATGCCATCGGGGGCCTATGAAGTGCATGGGCTGTCCGCTGAGTTTTTGTCTGGATTTCCTGTGTTTGGCGCGCAGGTAGAAGGATTCATCGATTTTATCGGGGATGCGCCGCTGGTGATTCACAATGCCTCCTTCGACATGAAGTTCATCAACGCAGAGCTGGCCCTGATGGGGCAACCTATTTTGCCGATGAGCCGGGCGATCGATACGCTGACCATGGCGCGCAAGAGGTTTCCTGGCTCCCCCGCCAGCCTGGACGCGCTGTGTCGCCGGTTTGGCATCGACAACACCAGTCGGACGCTGCACGGCGCATTGCTCGACAGCGAATTGTTAGCGGAAGTGTATCTTGAGCTGCGGGGCGGTCGTCAGCCAGGGTTTGGACTGGATGCTATGGCGCCGGCGCAGCGGAAATCCGACAGTTCGGGTGGCCATACCGCTGGCCAACCCGAAAAACAGGCCTCAAACGAGCCTTTTCCAAGCCGCAGTTTCCCTGTTTCCACCGAAGACGCCGAGCGTCACCGCCGTTTTCTCGCCGATGTCAGCGATCCAATTTGGTCAAAATACGGGATTGAGACGAACGAGGACTGATGCCAGTCCCCTCGTCTCATTCTCAGCCGCCTGTTGGTCGCTTAAGGGCTCTATTCTTCGACTTCGCCGCGGTCTTTGCGGTTGGCCAGTAGCGTCAGGAAGTTGAAGGGGTTGAGCAGCAACGGCGGGTAGCCGCCCTTAACAGTCGCGTCCGCCACCACTTCGCGTGCAAACGGGAAAAGATAGCGGGACACTTCCACCACCAGCAGCTTTTCAATCGCCTCGTCAGGGACGTCGTTACCGATCTGGACCAGTCCGGCGTAGACGCATTCAACGATAAAGCCTGTTTGGCCTTCGATCGTCGCCTTAACAGAGGTCTGCAGTTCGACTTCAAACCGGCGCTCGCCCAAGTCGCGGTTATTGACGTTAACGTCGATGTCGATCTGGGGCTGTTTGCCGCGCGCCATCAGTCCCAAAGCAGCATTGGGGTTCTCGAAGCTCAAATCTTTGAGGTACTGGTGGAGGAACGCCAGACCCTGCTGTGGTGTGTTCGTTCCGGCTTCGGGGGTCTGTGTTTCGGCCATGCTGGTTACGGTGTCCTTGATTAACGTCTAGGGGGCGCCTGTTAGCACGCAGGTGGGCGCAGGACTAGGTGTTGTCTTCCGGACGTCCATCGTTGTGGGCATCAGGATCGATGACTTCTGCCTCGCCTTCGATGACGCCTGGAGTGGTGAAGGTCTGCCCGGCGGTGCCTGCGCTGGAGAAGCCGTCGTGATTGAAGCCTGAACCCATCCCGGCTCCCATGCCGGCACCCATGCCACCAAAGGAAACGCCGCCCCGGCTTTGCGCCCAGCGGAGCAGGCGCGGCGCCAAAAAAGATCGGATCGGTGGCAGCAGCAGTCCGAGGCCAATAATGTCGGTGAAAAAGCCCGGTGTCAGCAAAAGCAGCGCCGCGGCAAACAAGCACAGTCCGTCAAACAGGGCGCGGCCCGGAATCTGGCCAGAACTGAGCTGAGTGTTGATCCGCGAAATGACCTGTGCCGACTGCTGACGTACCAGAATTGTCCCGGCAACAGCGGTCAGAAGTACCGCCAGCAAGGTTGGCCAAAGTCCAATCCAACCGCCAACCGTGATGAACCCCGCGATCTCAATGATGGGGGTTAAAATGAATGCCAATAGTAACAACCGCGTCATAAAAGCTGTCCTTTCGCGTTTGGAAACCCTCGGACCCACTCTTGTCCGTTGCCCCGACCGCCTTTCGCCCCTAACTGTGTGTAATACAAGTGGGGCGTGCTTCTGATCGTTGAAAGGATTAGAGGCGAAAAAAACGAAACGCCCCCGACCAAGGAGACCGACTTGTGACCATCACTCTTGTTATACTCGCTGTGGCCGTGGTTTTCGTGCTGTGGCGTCTGAGCTCGGTTCTGGGTCAGGATCAGGGGTTTATTCCCCAGTTTGATCGCGACACCGGCGGTCCGGAGCGGACCGAGGCCGCAACAGACGAGCCGGCTTCGCCGCAGGAACCGTTTTCGCTCAGCCGTGATGATGTTGATCCCGCGTCCGACTATTCGGAAATTCAGAGCACTTTATCGCAAATCAATGAGCGGGATGCACTGTTTCACCCGCGTGATTTCCTCGGCGACGCCGGCAATGCATTCGAAGTGATCCTCGGCGCTTTCGCTTCCGGCGACAAAGATACCCTGTCTTCGTTTGTGTCCAAGGACGTTTACGCCGGTTTTGCCCAGGCTATCGACGATCGTGACGCCAACGGTCAGCACCTAGAATTGACCGTGCTGAAAGCACCCGACACCCTGTACTACAGCGCCGAAATCACCGGCAATACCGCTTTCGTGACCCTCACGGTACGCTCAGAGCAGATCCAGGTGGTGCGCGACAAGGAAGGCGCGATTGTCTCCGGCGACCCCAACCAGACAACCACGGTTGAGGACCACTGGAACTTCTCCCGAAAGCTGGGCTCCTCGGACCCAGTTTGGACGCTGATCGCGACGCAAGCCTAGCCATAGCTCAGGCTTTAAGGAAACGCAGGGCGGATCGTACCACAACGGTCCGCCCTTTTTCTTTGGCCCAGCCCAGCCCGTTTGAACGCTCTTGGTCTGGCGGGGTACAGGGCAGAAAAAAGATCGCGGCCTTGGACAATTTGACTGGATTTTGGCAGCTTAAACGTGTTTTATGCGCCCGTTATAGCTTTATGCGCTTAAAAATGGTGACTTGCTCCTAATTTAAGAGAGTTTACATCAGAAAGTGCGCGTAAAACGTTCTTTTTATTAGACATTAGTTGGCATCGCTGTCATGGCGATAGCGATTTTCAGGACAGGCATCGGTTTTCAGGTGCCTTGAGACATTTTAAAGTGAGACCGCCTTATGTTTCGGCGCATGCTGATCTCAGCCCTTTTTCTATCGGGCGCAGCAACCCTCTACGGCTGTAGCGCAACGCGCTCCATTTCCGCCAATTCTGAGACCACCTTCCGCGAGCGCGGCTTGTCGTTTGTTGGCGATAGCGTGCAAACCGCTGCCCGGACGCCTGGGGTCGGGCTGTCATCGACACGGACGTCTGCCAATGGGCTGGCCCAGCGCGCCGTGAAGCGGATTGGACCGGACATTGAAGCGGAGGGCTTGACGCTGTCCCCGGTCTACGCAAATTCACTACCAGGCTGGCACACGGAACGCCACGGCGACGCGTTGGAGGCCTTCCAGCAGTCGTGCAAGGTTCTGTCTCAGCGCAGCGCGAGCGATTCGGCTTCGCGGTCGGCGCTGGGCGGTCAGGTTGGCGACTGGTTGAAAGTCTGCGGGCTTGCAGCGTCACTTAATGTCAACAATCACTCCGCAGCTCGGGAATTCTTCGAGGATCACTTCAGCGCTTTTGAAGTGCGCGGAACCGGGACCTTCACTGGATATTATGAGGCTGAAATCAAAGCCTCGCGCACGCAGTCCCGCGCCTACAACTGGCCGCTCTACACGCGGCCGCCTGAGTTGGTCAGTGGGCAGGAATACTTCACCCGCGCCGACATCGAGCGCGGCGCCCTTCGCAATCGGGGGCTTGAGCTGCTTTACGTCGATAACCCAGTCGATGTGTTCATGCTGCACATTCAGGGATCAGGCGTGGTCAAGCTCAACGACGGTACGACGACCCGAGTGGGCTATGCCGCGAATAACGCTCACCCCTTTGTCAGCCTGCGCGATGAACTGGAACGCCGCGGCTACGACAAGAGCGTCTACGGCGCGTCAATCCAGTCTTACACCCGGTGGCTCAAGGAACGTCCGCGTATCGCCATGGACGTGATGAACGCCAACCCGCGCTTTATTTTCTTCAAGGAAAACTTCAATGATGGGCCGATCGGGGCGCAGGGGATCCAGTTGACTGGCGAGAGATCGTTGGCGGTCGATCTGGATTTCATGCCACTGCATGTGCCGCTTTGGCTGGAAACCCACGCAACAGCGCCCAACGGCAGCTCCCGGTCCATTCGCCGTATGATGGTGGCGCAGGACACCGGTTCGGCCATCAACGGGCAGGTTCGGGGTGACTTTTTCTGGGGCTCTGGTGCCGGGGCGCTGGCCATGGCCGGACGGATGAAGTCGCCCGGGGTCTACACCATGCTATTACCAAAGCCGATTGCGTCGAAATTGGGGTCAAATGGCCTTGCCGCCAGCCAGGTGGCGCGCTAACTCCGGCTTATGGACGAGACACTCCCACGGGCGCTTTGGTGCCCTGGGGGATTGAGGGCATTTTTCTAGGCAGGATCAGAAACCCTTGGCACAGCACGACACAGACTTTCTTAGCACGCTTGCCCCACTGGCCCTGGCCGGGATCGGGGAGGGCGTTGGCGCGATCGTTGGCAGGCATCTGGACACTGCGGTTGAGCGCCTGCTGCCGACCCTTCCCCCCGCCGCTCGGTTGGTCATTGTTGACCCTACGGACGAGGGGGCCGAGGCTTGCAAACGCTTGGTGCAGACAGACCTGCGCCTGGGCGTGATCAAGGAAACACCCGCGCAGTTCATCGAGGATATGGTGGAGCAACGCTTTGATGCGCTGATCATCATGCCCGGATCAGGGGCCGATGTTGACGCGCTGGTCAGTTTGCTCTGGCAGGGCGGTTTCATGGCGGTGCATCCGTCCTTGAAGGTGCCGCTGGTGGATAGGGAGCAGATGCTATGCTGGTCGACGGACAGCGGTGCCGCCGTGCGGATGTTGCCGCCTAAGCCCAAGCGGCGGGGCGGGCGACGGCGCAACCAGCCCCAACCTGACGCTCAGGTTGGACCCCAGTCCGCGCCCGGTTTAGCGTCTCAATTCGCGCCGGCAAAGGCCTAGCCCGGCTGGACCGCGTGGCGACCCGGAAGACAAAAGGCCCTGCTCCCGCCAAGCCCCGAACACGCAAGCCGCGCCGAGCGATTTCGCCGCCCACCGAGGATGATTCTGCCGTCTGGCAAGCGGTCAAAGACACCGTCAGCCCGATGCGCCTGTCCACGACCAAAACCTTTCGCGGTATCATCAACGCTGCTGAGACGCTGCCGCCAACGCCTCAGCGTGAGAGTACACCCAAAGCGGGCAGCAACGCCGCTGCGCCCAAGCTGCGTGTAAAAACCACCTTTACCGTCGCCACCGATACACTGCTCAACGGGCGTCGGCCGCAGGTTAACTATGATTCGACCCGCACAGATCTGAAGCCCGGTCAGCTGCAAGGGCTGGATCGGCGCCGGGGCGAGAAACTGCGCAAGGGGAAGCTGGAAATCGAAGGTACGCTTGACTTGCACGGCATGACCCGGTCCCAGGCCCAGGGCGCCGTGCGCCGGTTCATCGATGCCAGTCAGTCCATGGGGCGACGGACGGTCCTTGTGATCACCGGCAAGGGCTACAGCCACGGTGGCGACGGCGTGTTGCGCAGCGAGTTGCCGCGGTGGTTAAACAGCGATCCTCTGCGCGCCAAAATTGTCGCCTACGACTTCGCCCAACCTCGCCACGGCGGGCAAGGCGCCTACTACGTCTATATCAAGAAGGTTCGGGACACGTCGTGACGCCTTTTGGAGAAAAAATGGTCGCGCTACGCGACTCGCGCGGTTGGACGCAAAAAAAGATGGCGGAGAAGCTCGGGGTTTCGGCAGCCTATCTCAGCTCGCTGGAAAACGGGCAGCGGGGAAAGCCGTCGCGGCGCTTGTTGCACGCGGTTTGCCAGACCTTCGGTATCATCTGGGACGAAGCCGACGCATTGACCGAGTTGGCGCAGGCGTCGCACCCGGTGGTGAAAATTTCCACCCGCGGCCTATCCGCCACGCACACCCGCTTCGCCCATGTACTGGCTGAGAAAATCAGTTCGTTGTCTGAGACGCAGCTCAAGGCTTGGCTGGTGCTGCTTGAGGCCGAAGCGAGCCGCAAAAAGCCGTGACGCTGCGGCTTAGTCAAACCCAACAGCTTTGAAAACGCGGCCCGCGCGCTAAATCACTTGATGACTCACCAAGCCATCTGAAAGCGCGTCCATGTCTGTTCACCGTTCCCTTCAAGCCCGGCTTGCCCAACCCTTGACCCTGCTGATTCTGGGCGGCCTTAGCCTGCTGCTTTCGGCCTGCGGAAGTTCCTTGCCGCCGGCGTTCAAGGGGTCTGGCGTACCGCTGGTGCTGGAGGATTACTTTGTCGGCAAGACGCGCGCGGATGGGGTGTTCATTGATTTCTTTGGCAACGTTGGCGACAGCTTTGTGGTGGATATCGATGGAACGTGGGATGGCTCTATACTGACGCTGGACGAAGACTTCACCTACGCCGACGGCCGCAAGCAGAGGCGGGTCTGGCGGATTACTAAAGTGGGCCCAGATCGCTACGTCGGGCGGGCGGCTGATGTGATTGGTGAAGCAAGGGGCGAAGTGCGCGGGTCGACCCTGACCTGGACCTATGACGTCGATCTGGATCTGGGCAACCGGACCCAGCGGGTCACATTTGACGATGTGCTGTTCTTGCGTGACGAGAAAACGCTGCTCAATCAGGCAGATATTCGGGTTGGTCCGCTGGTGATTGGCGTGGTTACCATCAACTTCCGCAAACTCTGAAGCAGCCTGTTGGGCTCTGTCCGTTGCCACAGCCACGAACCAAAGCCTTGATTGTGGAGATGATCGGACAACTTCGAAAGCAGAGGAGCTGCATGTATCGACAAGGCGGTCTCATAGGGTGTCTACATTTTGTCCCATGGGGACGAAACGGCGCGCAACTGCGCGACACGGATGGGCCGCGTGGGCGAGGTAGGTGGTTACTCTGGAAAGTTTCGACGATGGCGGACCCAGGAAGATTCGAACTCCCGACCTCCTGATTCGTAGTCAGGCACTCTATCCAGCTGAGCTATGGGTCCGCGTCGATTGCCGGAACCTAGTGAAACAGAGGCGATAGGGCAAGAGGGACGAGGGGCGCATTCTTCGTTCCAGCCATGCAAAGGAGTGCAGGATCATGCAAAAGCTTAAACAGACACGGAACGGACTGCTGGCATTCTTGGTCATGCTTTGGGGTGGCCTCGCCTGGGCCGCCGGTGGCGGAGAAGACCAAATTGTTCCGGACAAGCCAGAGATTGAGCAGGTTCAAGAGGTGATTGCGTCCCAGTTGCTGGCCTTTCAGAGCAGCGACGGCGCAGGTGCGTTTTTCCACGCGGCACCGAGCATAAAAGGCGCTTTCGGTGATTCAAACGCCTTCATGTCCATGGTCAAGCGCGGCTATCGAATCATTTACGACAATGAAAGCTGGAGCTTCGAGCAGTCGCGTATCGAGGGCGATAACGCCGCCCAGATCGTTTTGGTCCAAGACGGCGAAGGCCAACAAATCCGCGCAGTCTACTATCTGGGCCGCATGCAAGGCCGCTGGCAGATTACGGGCGTGCAGCAGCTTGATGCGGGCGGCACCGACACCTGATGCGGCCAGTCGCTCTGAACCGTGGCAACTAAGCTTAGCGTTCTGCGGCCTGTAATTGCGCGCAGGCTGGCTGGGATTGGGCGGACGAGCACGCAAAGGTCAGCATGAAATTCCGGCTGTGCTGAAAGAGGTCCAGCGCAGGGTTTTGGGCAATCATGCCCGCCCCGTCCAGACAGGCCGGAACTGACCCTTGAATGCACGCTTCGCGGAAGAAGCGTATGGAGTCGATCTGGCCGATCAGCGGACCTTTGCCGTTTTCTGCCCTCGCGTTGATTTGTGCAACCGTGTTGCATGCCTCGGCGCTGCCGACCCAGCAGGCACGGCCAAGGATACTGACGCCTTTGGGAAGGTTCCGCACGGGGCTGTTGGCATCGAGATAACTCAGGCCATGATCCCGACACAGGGTCTGAAGGTTCGGGGTGCAGCCCTGACTGAAGTAGTGCCGGGCTGTTTCCGGGTTGATTTTGGTGCCATAGCCCGTCGCGTAGGCCACACCAGCTTCGGAGCAGGCCAGCGGATCACCCCTGCTACAGGCGTCTTCGAACAGGGCGAGCGCGCGAACCAGGTCGAGGGGTGCGCCCAAGCCAAACTGCGTCCTTAGGCCCAACACCCGGCATTCCCCTGCCGACAGCGCACCGCAATCTTGCTCTCCCGCAGCTGCGCCTGAACCCGCGCTCGCGCTCGATTGCGCTGAGGCGAGAAGCGGCGTGGTGAACAGTGCGGCTGTCAGGCTAAGGACCAGTAGGCGCCAGGGCGTCATGGAGAAACTCCGATTTTCGAGGGTCAACGAGTCCCAATTCAAACCCATTGCTCCTCCCTAGCCTAGCACTGACGTGAAGTTCCGGCATAGAGGACCGTCGTTTCTTACGCTTGGATCGACGCTCGGATTGATCGCATAGTATGGCAGTCAATTCGAAGCGGGAGACAAGGCATGCTGGATCGCGGATTTTACGTTTCATGGGATGAGATGCATCGGGACACGCGCGTTCTGGCGTGGCGTCTGCTCGACATGCACAATACATCCCCATTCAAGGGTATCATCGCCATCACACGCGGCGGTCTGGTCCCAGCCGCTATTATTGCGCGCGAACTTGAAATCCGTGTGATCGATACGATTTCGGTGGCGTCCTACGACGAAAAAGCTCAGGGCGAGCTGCAAGTCCTCAAGCCGACTCAAGACGTGGCTGATGGTGAAGGCTGGCTGATCATTGACGATCTGGTTGACACGGGCAAAACCGCACGCGCAATCCGCGATTTACTCCCCGCTGCGCACTTCGCCACGGTTTACGCCAAGCCCGAGGGTCGGCCTCTGGTTGACAGCTTTGTCACCGAGGTTAGCCAGGACACTTGGATCTACTTCCCCTGGGATTTGGCACCGCACGCGAATCAGCCGCTGGTCAAGCAGCGCTAGACGCCAGAAAACGGCCTCAGTCAGCGGCGCTCTACGCTCTGCTTGCGGCGTACGATGAAAGTTGTCCGTCGCACAGCCCTGGTGACCGGCCTGCCTAGGCGACCGTTGCGGGGCTAGTCTGGGGCAACTCAATGCGGAAAGTTGTGGGCTTGTCGCTGTCCTGTCCGGCATCGACCAGCTGGAGCGAGCCACGGTGGGCGTGGATGATTTCTGCGGCGTTGTGCAGCCCCAAACCCGTCCCGCCCCGCTTCGTAGAGCCCTTGAAGGCATCGAACAGGTGCGCGACAGCAGCGTCAGGAATACCCGCCCCATTATCGCTGATCGTGACGACCAGTGCGTTTTCATCCGCCATGGCCGTTAGATCCACCTTCCCCGCGCCGGCTTCGTAGGCGTTATCCAGCAGGTTGTTGAGCACGCGTTCGATTTGCAACGGGTCGAGGCTTGCGGTCCGGGTCTGGTAGTCTTCGATCAGTGACACCATCCGTCCCTCGGGCCCCCAGCGCTGTCGAACCCGGTCGATGACCCCCCCAAAGAACGGCTTGAGCACAACGGGCTCGACAGTCAGCGGCGGCAGGCCTTCGCGGGCGTGCTGGACAATGGTGTGCGTCAGAGAGGCCGCGCGCTCGATGGAGTCAGCCAGTCGCGGAGCGGCTTTGGCAATGCGTTCGTCCTGGGACGTTTGCATTCGCTCGGTGATCAGCAGCGAGGTGGTCAGCAGGTTCCGCAGGTCGTGGGAAATCTTCGCCACGCCGGTTCCCAGTGACGCCAGTCGCCGATTCTGCGCCAGTGCCGCCCGCACCGTGGTCTGCATGGCATCCAACTGGCGAAAGGCCGTACCGATCTCGTCCCGCCGCTTCCGCCCGGCCAGCGGCACGTGCGCGCGTTCGGGGTGCTCGGCAAAATTTTGCACCGCGCGGGTCAGCCGAACCACGGGCCGCACGATCAGCCAGCGCAGCGTCAGATAGAGCAGCAGCCCGGTTACCAGCCCAATGAAGAGCGACAGCATCGCGATGCGCATGGCATAGGAGCGCAGGTTGGCACATATCCGCTCTTGCCCCAGCAACAGTTCGACTTCCGCCATGGGATCAACCGGACTGTTCCCTACAACGCGCATGATGGCGTCGCTCCGATGGTCCAACATCAGCTGCAAGGCAAACACGGAGAGCTGGATGATGTTGGTCGAGCGCAGATCGATGCTGCTGTCGGCACGCAAGGATGGGTCGCGGAACAGCGCCAGTTTCGGTTGTCCTGGCGCTCGAAAGGCCACCAGATCGGCATCGACATGGGCCAGCAGCTCGTCAGTCAGCGCGCCGGTCGGCATGGCTTCGGGCAGGACTTCGAGCGTGCGGATCGCCAAGTGACCGTCGGAAAGCCGGTCGTTCAGCTCTTGCTCCAGCCAGCGGCCGATCGAAGGCATGAACAGTACCGCTTCGGCCAGCAACACAAACATCACCGCCAGGACCAGCGCACGCGCTGATAGGCCGGTGAGCGGGCGCTCTTCGGGGCGCTCCTTGAAGCGCTCGCTGAGGGTCTTCGGGGTGTGGGGCTGGCGTGTCATAGGGCCAGTTTAACCTAGGCGGGCAATTTTAGCAGCAGATTGATCAATCGCCGGGTGCGTTTGGCGAACAGGGCCGGTGCCAGGTGCGCGCCTGCCATCCGCTTGGGCACGTCGGCGTGGGTCGGGTAGGGCACGATTTGGCTGGCCAGGGTGGACAGCTTCACCTGACCGGTAATCACCAGCCCCAGCGGCGAAATCAGGTCGCCTGCGCCCGGGGCAACGATCCCAGCGCCGATGAGTGTGCCGCGCGCGTTGAAAACCAGCTTGGCGAGTCCATCCTGAACGCCTTCGGTGATGTAGCGATCATTGCCGCCGATTTGCGTGGTTTCAACCTTTGGCGAGAGCCCGGCGGCCCGTGCCACAGTCTCCGTCATGCCGATTTGAGCCAGCTCTGGGTCGCTGTACGTCACCCATGGTATCGCGCGGGTTTCGGCCTTGGCGGGCAGTCGGAAGAGCATCTCACGGACCACCACAGAGGCATGATGGCCCGCCACGTGCGTAAACTGCGCCCCACCGACGACGTCACCGATGGCAAAGATATGCCGGTGGTTGGTGCGCATGTTGGGGCCGACCGTGATGGCGTGATGGCTGTATTCAATCCCCGCAGCATCCAGGCCCAGTCGCTCAATCGCCGGTTGCCGGCCTGTGGCGACCAGCAGGTGTGAGGCTTCAAGGGGGTGGGCCCCCGTTGGATCTTCAAGCTGGAGCCGGACCGCGCCCGGGCTGCCACTGACGCCAGTGACCCGAGTGCTTTCGCGCAGGTCCACACCCTCGGAAACCAGACGGCGGCGGACGACATCGACCAGATCGGGGTCGTCCTTGCCCATGATGGACGGCGCCATTTCAATCAAAGTGACACGGCACCCCAGGCGCACGTGGGCCTGCGCCATTTCCACCCCGATTGGCCCACCGCCGATGATGGCGAGGTGCTCTGGCCGCTGGGTGTTGGTGAACAGGGTTTCGTTGGTCAGATAGGGCACCTGGTCCAAGCCGGGAATCGGCGGAACCTGGGCGTGGCTGCCGGTTGCGATGACAAAGAACTTCGCCCGGATGCGGTGGTCGCCGGCAGCGACCGTGTGGGCGTCCAGGAACTGGCCATAAGCACGGATGACCGTGACACCCAGCCCTTCGAACCGCTCTTGGCTGTCGTGGGGTTCAATGGCGGTGATGGCGTCCTGCACGTGGGCCATGGCGCGGCTGTAGTCTACGGTGACCTCACCACCCGTAGAGATGCCCAGCGTCCCGGCCTTGCGCACGGTTTGTGCGGTTTTGGCGACGTGCAACAGCGCTTTGGAGGGGACACAGCCGGTATTCAGGCAATCCCCGCCCATGTCACCGCCTTCGATCAGCACGGTTCGGGCGCCCAACTGCGCTGCGCCAGAGGCAACATTCAGTCCACCGGATCCCGCGCCTATGACGCAGACGTCGACATTCAACTCTTTCAAGGCTTCGGACCCCCGGTTGGTTTTGCAAAAATACGTTTCAGGATGATGGGCATCAACGACAGTGCGGCCAGCGCCAGCAAGGGTCCCCACAGGCTCCACGTCACCAGCGTCAGGGAGTCCAGATCGGCAACCCCCGCGCCCAGTGAGGTATAGACATAGACTGCGGGCGCAATCCCCAGCAGCGTTGCGGCCGCGTAGACGGTCAGCGGGATGCGGAGCATGGCCGGGGCGATGTTAACGGCGAAAAACGGAAAGAAGGGGACCAACCGAAGGCTGAGAAGGTAGAAGAAGGCGTCTGCCTCGATTCCCTCGGAAAAACGATCCAGAAACGGTGCAACGCGCTTGCGCAGGCCTTCGAGCCCGAGCGTTTTGACGGCAAGGAACAAAACGCAGGCCCCCAGCGTCGCACCCAGCAAGGTCGCACTGCCTGCAAAAACCGTCCCCCAGAACAGGCCAAAAGCGGCCCCACCAAAAATGCCCCCGAGAATCGTCAGGAACGACGCAACGGGGAAAAGTGTCGCCGTGGCGGTCGCATAAACTAAAACCCACACGATGAACAGCAGCACAGAATTGGCCACAATCCAGCCCGCAACCTGATCCTTGGCACCGGCAAGCGCCTCAAAGGTCAGGACATCGCGCAGCCCGGTGAACCAGACGATGGCAAGCACGAGCGCAGCCAGGCCCAGCCCGCCCGGCAATAGGAAACGCTGGATTGGCGCGCGAGAACCGGGGTCTTTTGGCGGTGGTGAGGGGGCTTTAGAGGGGGACATGCGCGGTTGCCTAGCGTTCGAGATGGATCACTTGTGACCCACAACCTGTGCTCTTGGGGTTTATTCCTCAACCCATCGACGCCACTTGTCGGGTGATCGCACAGCGCTGTGATGGATTGTGTGACCAGCAATGCAGAAGAGGGTCAGCCGTTGACCAATATAGGCGCGCAAGGCTATTCACCGCAGTCTATAAGTTCGCTGCCGTCGGGGTGGCGTCCGCTCTTATCTCGAATGGCTCCCGCGCGTGCCGCCTCCCGTCCCGGTTTTTCGATCCGGGCCCGTTGTGAGGCTCAGCCGCGCATTGACAAGGACAAAGCCGATGAAACGCACTTTTCAGCCTTCCAACCTGGTTCGGAAGCGTCGTCATGGTTTCCGCGCTCGCAAAGCGACCGTTGGTGGCCGCAATATCCTTCGCGCACGCCGCGCCAAGGGTCGCAGCAAGCTCTCCGCTTAAGCCGCGCCGTTTGTAGCTGGCTGGGCAAAGAGCGCATGAAGGCGAGCATGAAGACCCGCAAGGACTTCCTCGCCGCCGCCCGCGCTGAAAAGTGGGTCGGTCCGGTGATGTTGGTCCAGCAGCGAGACCGTGAAGACGCAAGCCCCGAGATCAGGGTTGGTTTCACGGCAAGCAAAAAAGTGGGAAACTCCGTCGCGCGCAACCGGGCTAAACGCCGGCTGCGGGCGATTTCTGCTGAGCTGCTGCCGGCCTCGGCCCGCGAGGGTCACGACTACGTCTGGATTGCCAAGAGGGGCGCCGTTAAAGCGCCGTTCTGGAAGCTGCGGCGGGACGCGACCCGTGCCCTCGAACGGCTCACAGCCGCTCAGCCGTCTCGTGTTTCGGTGCCCGCATCGGATACGCCAGCTGAATCGCCTCGCGCCGCGCCGCCGGATCCCTCTACCAGACAGGCGGACGCCTCATGAGTCAGCCCGTCAGGTTGCCTGAGCGACGCACCGTCAACGGTTCTAAGCCCGGATCTGCCCGCGCGCGGAACCGCCGGTCGGATATGGGATGGGGGTCGCGCCTGGTGGCCGTGCCGGTTTGGGGCTATCGCTTGTTGATTTCGCCCTGGCTGCCGCCCGCCTGCCGCTATCAGCCTACGTGCAGCGAATACGCGCTCGAGGCACTGCGCCACCACGGCCCGTTCAAGGGCACGCTGCTGGCAGCCCGCCGGGTGGCCCGCTGTCATCCCTGGGGCGGTCAAGGCTACGACCCGGTTCCCGGCACGGATGACCCAGGCTGCGGCCATGATCACAGTCACGACCCTTTGCAGAATTCCTGGCAAGAGCCTTCCGGCCTTGTCCCTAATGCCCCACTGAACCCCCAGTCCAACAAAAACCCCGCTTCACAAGGCACCCCACTATGAATGAAGACATGCGCAACATGTTCCTGGCCATCGCCATCTCTCTGGCGCTGGTATTTGCGGTGCAAACGTTCATGCCGCAGCTGTTCCCCTCCATGCAGTCCGAACCCACGCCCCAACAGGCTGGCGCAGGCGATACCGGCGACACGGGCGGGCTGACGGTGACAGGGTCAGACGGCCAGCGGTTTGCCGCCGTGACGACGCGGGACGATGCTTTGGACCAAGCGGATCGCATCGAGATCGATACCGGGGTCCTAACCGGCACGCTGAACCTGCAAGGTGCGGTCCTGGATGACCTGACCCTAACCGGTTACCGGGAAACGCTGGACGAGAACTCTCCCTTTGTTGACCTGCTGCATCCGCAAGCGACGCGTGGTGGATACACCGTGGCGCACAATTGGCTCTTGGCCACCGGTGGCGGGCTGATCGATGGCCGTACCAACTGGACAGTTGAGGCGGGCAATGCGCTGACTGTTGATACGCCGATTGTCCTGAGCACGATGACTGAGTCCGGCGTCCGGGTTCGCCGCACGATTTCAGTGGCAGGCGACTATTTGTTTCGGATGACCGACGAGCTGACCCACACTGGCAACGAAGACGTCACCGTTGCGCCCTTTGGCTCCGTGAACCGCTTCGACGAGGTCGAGGACGATCGCTATACCACGACGGGCTACATCTCTGTCCTCGATCGCTCTCTGCGCGAACACAAGTACGGCAAGATCGCCAAACCGACCACCGAGCCTGAAGAACGCCTCAACCCCACCTCGGGTGAGCAGGGCGGTGTGGTGACCACGGGTGGCTGGGTCGGCTTTACCGATAAATATTGGATGGTTGCGCTGATCCCCAGTCAAACCGACCAGGTCCGCGCAGGCTACAGTCTGAACAAAGGCACTCTGGGACAGCGTCAGTATGTATCATCCCAGTACGTCTACGACACTCCCGTCACGATTCGGCCAACGCAGACTGTCGAGGTCTCTACGCTTGTTTTCGCTGGGGCGAAGGAAGTCGATCTGCTGGATGCCTACGCCAAGGAATTCTCCATTCCCAAGTTCGACCGGGGCGTGAACTTCTGGTTTATCTACCCGCTGACCAAGCCGCTGTTCCTCGCACTGGCTAAGGTGACAGACTGGCTGCGGCCGTCCATGGGCGCCTACGCTTTTGGTGCGGCAATTATCGTGCTGACGCTGATCGTGAAAACCATCCTCTTCCCGCTGCAACTGCGCGCTTACCGGTCCATGGCGAAGATGCGGACCCTGCAGCCGAAGATGAAGGAGCTGCAAGAAAAGCACGCTGACGACCGTCAGGCGCTCAGCCAGGCGATGATGACGCTGTATAAGGAGGAGGGCGTGAACCCGCTGGGGGGCTGCCTGCCCATGCTGTTGCAGTTCCCAGTGTTCATATCACTCTACCGCGTGATGCTCGTGACGCTCGAAGCCCGACATGCGCCCTTCCCGGGTTGGGTACAGGATCTGTCGGCCAAAGATCCAACCGGCCTGCTGGAGCTGTTCGGCCTGATCCCGTGGAACCCGGAGCTGATCCCGCTGATCGCGATTATCAACATTGGTATCTGGCCGATCGTCTACGGCGTGTCGATGCTGGCGCTGCAGCGGATGTCCCCGGCACCGTCGGACCCGATGCAGGCGCGGATCTTCCTGTTCATGCCGATTATCTTTACCTTTGTCCTCGCCGGTTTCCCGGTGGGTCTGGTGATCTACTGGACGGTGAACAACATCATTTCCATGGGTCAGCAGTTCATCATTGGTAGCATGACCAAGACCAAGAGCCAGGAACAGCAAGAAGCTGCAGCTGCGCGCGCGGAGGCCAAGGCCGCTGAGCGGGCAGAGAAGAAGGCGAAGAAAGAGCAGGGCGGGGCGTAATCGCCTCTCCCCCGCAGCTGCGCGCCATGTCCACTTCACCAGCCCTGCACCTGGATCACCCCGCTGACCTGTTCAAGTCGCGTGCACAGTTCTTTCGCGGGGTGCCGTCCATGCAGTTCCTGCCTGACGCCGACCGTCCCGAAGTCGCCTTCGCCGGACGTTCGAACGTCGGTAAGTCCTCGCTGCTGAACGCGCTCACGGGGGTCAAAGGACTCGCCCGGACATCCAACACGCCCGGGCGGACGCAGGAGATGAACTTCTTCGACCTCGCAGGGGTTGGTTACATCGTTGACCTGCCCGGATACGGCTATGCCAAAGCCTCCAAGCGCGATATCGCCCGATGGAACGACACAACGAACCAATACCTGCAGGGCCGGCCGAACCTGAAGCGAGTCTACGTGCTGATCGACTGCCGCCACGGTCTCAAGGACAACGACCGGCAGTTGATGGATGACCTCGACGTTGCGGCTGTGTCCTACCAGCTGGTGCTGACCAAGGCGGACAAGATCAAATCGGGCGCGCTTGCCAAGGTCCAAGCCGCTGTCGAAGCCGAAGCGCTCAAGCACCCCGCATCCTTCCCGCGCGTGCTGGCGACATCAGCAGAAAAGCCACTTGGACCCATCGGTGGTATGATGGATCTTCGGGACGCGGTGGCCCGCGTGTTGCTGGGCATGGGTGATGATTTTGGAGATATGTTCGCATGACCGAGATGAGCGATACACAAGCCCGCGCGTGGCTGGACAAGGCCGAAACCCTGCGCGAAGCCCTGCCTTTCATGCGCCGCTATACCGGCAAGACCATTGTGGTGAAGTTCGGCGGCCACGCCATGGTGGACCCGGCGCTGACTGAGAGCTTCGCCGCGGACATCGCCCTGCTACGTCAGGTCGGCATGCGCCCCATCGTCGTCCACGGCGGCGGCCCGCAGATCGCGGCGATGCTGGAGCGGCTGGCCGTGCCCACCAAGGCGATTGACGGCCTGCGTATTACTGATGCCGCGACGATGGAGATCGTCGAAATGGTGTTGGCGGGGAAGATCAACAAGGACGTGGTCACCGCGCTGAACAAAGCCGGCGGGACCGCTGTGGGTCTGTCGGGTAAGGATGGCCGTTTGCTGCTGGCCGAGAAGGTGCAGCGCGAGGATGGCGTCGATCTGGGCTTCGTGGGCCAACCCAAGCACGTCAACACGGCTGTCATCGAAGCCATCCGTGACGCCGGTCTCATTCCCGTGATCGCGCCGATTGGCGTGGATGAGGATGGGCAGGGTTACAACATCAACGCCGACACAGCCGCGGGCGCTATCGCGGCCGCGCTCAAGGCCGAGCGTCTGATCATGCTCACGGACGTGGATGGTGTGAAGGATTCGAACGGTAAGCTCATCTCTGAAATCCGCCGCCCGGAAATCGCCAGTCTGATCAAAGACGGCACGGTGTCCGGCGGGATGATCCCCAAACTGGAAATGTGCGCCGCAGCCGTCACCAGCGGCGTCGGCGCCTCTGTCATCCAAAACGGCACGGTCAAGCACGTTCTGCTGCTGGAACTCCTCACCGAATATGGTGCCGGAACGCTGGTGAGCTAAGGCGACTAACCGTCAAGGCCGTCCACGTTATCCAACGGCATATGTTCGATGGGTTTCGGTGCGGGAGGTTGCCAAGCCTTTAACGCCACTGCGACCTCGCGGTAAAAGTCTAGGAAACTGGACTCCAGCCGCTCAATGAACACCTTCGGCATCTGGTACTTTCCACCGAGATCGTCGATTAATGACACGACAAATCCATGGGGAACGGCTTCAGGTCGGTAGTCCAAGAG
>PAHJ01000135.1 GCA_002705565.1 Geminicoccus sp.
TCCGATCTTGATTCTGGTTGTGCTGTTCATCCCGGCGATGCGCTTTCTCTACTTCAATGAGAACGGCCCAGACATGCTGATCAATGGTGAGCGTGGCTACGATAAGCACGCCGAATTGGTCATTCAAGTGACAGGGAACCAGTGGAACTGGTCCTACGATTACTTGCTTTATCGTGATGAAAATGGCGTTGAGACCGATGTTTCCGGCATTGAATTTACGGCAAACATGCTGGCTCGGGACGCGCTGTTGGCCGATGTCCGCCGCGATCAGAGCCTGTACAAGGGCGAAGCGGATTATCACGTCGTGGTTCCCACCAATACAGTTGTTCGTTTCAATGTGACGGCTTCTGACGTGCTGCACGCTTTTGCGATGCCGTCTTGGGGCGTGAAGATTGACGCTATTCCCGGCCACATGAACGCGACCTGGGCTTTGGTGAACGAAGACAAGGCTGGCCTCTACATCGGCCAGTGTTCGGAAATCTGCGGCGACAGGCACTCTTTCATGCCGATCGCGATTGATGCATTGCCGAAGGATCAGTTCCTTACCTGGGCCGCCAAAGCCAAGGAAGAGCTTGAAGGGGGCGCCATCGGCCCATCCCTTCCCGCCGCGTACGACAACCAAGTCGCCGCAGCAAACTAAGAGCTTATCGGGTCTAAAGTCGCGGCCAGCGGCTCTAGACCCGGAAAAATCCAGAATACAGGCCAAAGATTCAAGGAAGAGACTATGGCTTACGCAGCAGATCACGCAGCTGATCATCACGACCACAAACCCAACCCATTCTGGCGTTGGTTCGGTTCCACCAACCACAAGGACATTGGTACTCTGTACCTGGTGTTCTCTGTTATCACCGGTCTGATCGGTGCGGCGCTGTCCGTTGTCATGCGGATGGAGCTGTCTGAACCCGGTGTCGAATTCCTCGTTCGGGCAGACGGTGAGCCAAACGGTCACTTCTGGAACACCATCATTACCGCGCACGGGGTCATTATGATCTTCTTCGTGGTGATGCCGGCCCTTATCGGCGGCTTTGGTAACTGGTTTGTGCCGCTCATGATCGGTGCGCCAGATATGGCATTCCCGCGGATGAACAACATCTCGTTCTGGCTGCTCGTGCCTGCGGTGATCTTCGGTATCCTGTCCGCAGTTGTTGGTGGCGGTGCCGGGACGGGGTGGACTTTCTACCCGCCGTTATCGGTGACACAGCCGGAAAGTATGTCCGTATCCTTCGCGATCTTCGCCCTGCATATGGCAGGGGCATCGTCGATCATGGGTGCGATTAACTTCATCACCACCATTTTGAACATGCGTGCGCCGGGCATGACTTTGCACCGCATGCCATTGTTCGCTTGGGCTATGCTGGTTACCGCATTCTTGCTTCTGCTGGCTGTTCCAGTTCTGGGTGGTGCGATCACCATGCTACTGGCCGACAACGCGCTGGGCACTTGTTTCTTCTGTGCTGAAGGCGGCGACCCGGTACTGTTCCAGCACCTGTTCTGGTTCTTCGGTCACCCTGAAGTTTACATCATGATCCTGCCGGCCTTCGGTATCGTGAGCCACGTGGTCAGCACCTTCTCCCGCAAGCCGGTATTCGGTTACCTCGGGATGGCTTACGCCATGGTATCGATCGGCTTCATCGGTTTCGTCGTGTGGGCTCACCACATGTACACCGTCGGCATGCCAACAAACGTACAGGCGTACTTCACCCTGGCGACGATGGTGATTGCGGTTCCAACGGGTATCAAGATCTTCTCTTGGATCGCGACGATGTGGGGCGGTTCGTTACGCTTTACGACGCCGATGCTGTGGGCGATTGGCTTCATCTTCTTGTTCACGCTTGGTGGCGTGACGGGTGTGATGTTGTCCATGGCACAGTTCGACCGGCCGCTTCACGATACCTACTTTGTGGTGGCACACTTCCATTACGTGCTGTCGATGGGTGCTGTCTTCGCGATCTTCTGTGGCTGGTACTACTGGATCGGCAAGATGTCTGGTCGTCAGTATCCCGAATGGGCCGGTAAGATCCACTTCTGGACCTTCTTTATCGGTGTAAACGTGATCTTCTTCCCGCAGCACTTCCTGGGTCTGCAGGGCATGCCACGCCGCTACATCGACTACTTGGACTCCCAGGCGTTCTATAACGCCATCTCAACGTGGGGTGCATACCTGTCGTTTGCTTCGACCCTCTTCTTTATCGGCATCGCCATCTACACTTTGGTGGCGGGTCGTCGGGTTGGCGACAACTACTGGGGTGACGGTGCCACGACGCTGGAGTGGACTGTATCGTCTCCTCCTCCATTCCACACGTTTGATGACCTGCCGCAGATTGATCCTGAGGCCGCTCACTAAAAGGGACGCATGACGACCTTCGTCGACGATAAGAACGCAGCCGCTGAAGAGTCAGCAAAGATCACAGCGGCTGAATTGAGTGAAAAAGACGCGCCACAGAACCCTTCTGTGGCGCGCGCTTATTTCCAATTGCTCAAGCCGCGCGTGATGACCCTAGTGGTGTTCACCGCTGCGGTTGGGCTGTGGCTTGCGCCTGGTCAAATCGAGGCCTGGCGCGCCGTATTGGGGCTTTTGATTCTGGCCATCGGTGCCGGCGCATCAGGCGCGCTGAATATGTGGTACGACCGCGATATTGACGCGGTTATGTCCCGGACGTCCAAGCGGCCCATTCCCAATGGGGATGTTACGCCCAATAAAGCGCTGATCTATGGTCTTGTCCTGTCCATTGGGTCGGTCGTGGCTCTGGGGCTGGTGACCAATTGGGTCGCGGCCGGGATTCTTGCCTTTACCAATGCCTTTTACGTCGTGATCTACACCATGTGGCTCAAGCGCCGGACCGCGCAGAACATCGTCATCGGCGGCGCGGCAGGCGCTTTTCCGCCCATGATTGGCTGGGCTATGGTTTCGGGCGATATTTCATGGGTAGGTTTCGTTCTGTTTGGACTGATCTTCCTGTGGACACCGCCCCACTTCTGGGCTTTGGCGCTGGTCAAGGAATCTGAATATGGCGCAGTGAATGTGCCCATGCTGCCCAACGTGGCAGGTGCTTCGGAAACTAAGCGGCAAATCGTCATATACACCGCCGCCATGTCGCTGACCGGTCTGGTGCCCTTCCTGCTCGGTGCAGCAGGCTACCTTTACTTCGCCGTTGCACTAGCCTTTGGCGGGCTGTTCATGGTCAACGCCTGGCAGCTTTTGCGGAGTGATTCGCTGGCCCCGGCAAAGCGCATGTTTGGGTTTTCGATTTTCTACCTGTTTCTGATGTTTGGTTTACTGCTGGTGAACGCCAGGATCCACGTGAACCTAACCTGGGTCTAAAGGACTCATTCACTTCACTTTACCCCATCACTCGACACCCCCTGTTTCTTCGTTGGAGGCAACCACCATGGCAGACAAGAAAGACAAGCGGCCCGAATGGACCAAGGGCCGGTCAAAAGGCAACTGGATCATCCTCGCGGCGCTCGTGGTGTTCGTCTTGGGCTGGTATGGATTTTTCCTAATCAATACGGCTGCACGGGCGGCTGGCTGATCCATGACAGCGCAGCAGAACCATCCTTCAACACGCAGTAAGAATACCCGCGTTCTTTTCATGGCGCTGGGGATAATCGCGGGCATGCTGGTGCTCGTGGCGACCGCGCCGGCGGCCTATCGCAAATTCTGCGAGATTACGGGAATCTCCGGCACAACACAGGTTGGCAGCGCAGCTGATTTGGCCGACGCAGAACGCGTGGCGCAGGAAGGTGGGCTTGGCGAGATCGAAATTCTGTTCACGGCGTCAACCGAGCCTTCGTTGGATTGGAAATTTCGTCCCAAGCAGCGCACCGTCAAAGTGCAAATTGGCCAGCAGGGTCAGGTCGATTACTACGCCAAGAATCTGTCCAAGACCGCCGTAACGCGCGGTACGGCAACCTTCAACGTTACGCCGCTGCAAGCGGGGCGCTATTTTTCCAAAATTCAGTGTTTTTGCTTTGAAGATCAGGTGCTTGCACCGGGCGAGGGCATGGATATGCCAGTGTTGTTTTACGTGGATCCAGCCATTCGAGACGATCCTGATCTCCGTGATCTGCGGCAGATCACACTGGCTTACACCTTCTTCAACGCGGCCGACTGAGCAGACAGGGCCGTCGCGTTCCAAAAATGCAAAGGTCCGAACCGCTCATAGGGCGTTGCACCGCAGCTTGCGCCCGCTTAGAAGGGTGAGCATGTTCCAATTCTAGCACAAGGACATCCAGCGATGGCTGACGCACATCACGGTCCGAACCACGACTATCACCTGCTTGAGCCTTCCATTTGGCCGCTGGTGACCTCCATTGCAGTTGGCATCCTGCTCTTTGGGGCGGTGCTCACGTTCCACAACAATCCCAATCAGCCCGAAGGCCTGATGGCGACCCTGATGGGCGCGCGCTGGTTTATCCTGGGTCTTGGCGGGGCTGGTGTGATTGCATCGGTCTTTGGCTGGTGGAGCGATGTTATCAAGGAGAGCCGTCAGGGCGACCACAAGCCCGTGGTGCAACTGGGTTTGCGCTACGGCATGCTGTTTTTCATCGCTTCGGAAGTGATGTTCTTCTTTGCGTTCTTCTGGGCGTACTTCAACTTCGGTGTCACCGAAGAAGCCTGGCCGCCACAGGGTACGGATTCGTTCAATCCTATCGACATGCCGCTCTACAACACGGTGATCCTGTTGCTGTCGGGCGTGACGGTAACCTGGGCGCACGAGGCTATTCGTCATGGCGATCGCCGCGACTTTTTGGTTTCCCTTGGCCTAACCGTTGTTCTCGGTATTCTGTTTACCTGCATGCAGGCCGTTGAGTACTTCGAAGCCTTTGCGGTCTACGGCTACGGTTATAATGCAGAGGGCGTCGTTGAAACCTACCCATCCACATTCCTGATCGCGACCGGCTTCCACGGTTTCCACGTGATCATTGGGACAACGTTCCTGGCGGTATGCTGGTTCCGGGGGCTGGCCAACAACATGACCAAGGAAAAGCACTTCGGCTTCGAAGCGGCAGCCTGGTACTGGCACTTCGTCGATGTGGTGTGGCTGTTCCTCTACGTGTCCATCTACTGGGGCATTTTCGACCGCGGGTAAGCGGTCCGGCGTTGCGGGGAAATTATGAGTCAAAAGCCATCGTTTCCCCCCCGCTCTTCAGCCGAAGCCTTTGGCCTCGGTTTGCGCCAGAAGTGCCCGCGCTGTGGCGAAGGCTCGCTCTATAAATCCTTCCTAAAAGTCCGGCCACGCTGCGAGAGCTGCGACTTTGACTTCAGCCGTCAAGACAGCGGCGACGGTCCAGCGCCGTTTCTAATTTTTGGGATCGGCGGGGTTGTTCTGTTTCTTGCGCTGGTCGTCGAACTGGCTGCGCAGCCGCCCTATTGGGTTCACTTCAGCATTTGGCTTCCGCTTGTGCTCCTGCTGTTCTGGCTGATCGCGCCACGGGCAAAAGCGGTGTTTATCGCGATGCAGTATCACAACAAATCCTCGGACAGCGGCAGCGCGAAATATAAGTGACGACGCGCATGATGAACCGACGCTTCCAACCCCGCCCGCTCCTCTACCTGCTTGCACTACCCTGTCTTGCCCTGCTCTGCGGTCTTGGAACCTGGCAGCTGCAGCGGTTAGCGTGGAAGCAGAGCCTGCTTGCCAGCCAGCAGGCTCTGGACGCCACAGCGTCCATTGAAACCGATCTCAGCCACCCCTTGTTTGGGCTGGAAGATCATTATCCTGTGATCCTGACAGGCACCCTGGATCTGAGCCGATCGATTGGTTTTTTCGGTCGGACAGTGAACGGCCGGACGGGCAAAGACTTCTACGCGCCGCTCACGCTCGCCGACGCGCAAATCGTCTGGATCAAGCTGGGTCTTGCCGAGCGCTACGACACCACTGACGCGCCCACGGCCTACGGCGTGCTGCCGCTCGGGCAGATTTATGCAGGTGGTTGGCGCGGGAACCCGGCCTTTAATCCCGGCAACGAGCCAGACCGTGATTTGTGGGCTGTCGCTGACCCTGCAGCCTTGTCTGCGCACGTGGGCCTGGACCCCGAATTCACCCTCCCGATGCTGGTTGAGCTAACCGAGTCATTGGGCGAACGCAGTCCCTTTACGCCGACCCCAACCAACACCGCCCTGCGCAATCCGCACCTGAGCTACGCCGTGCAGTGGTTCAGCTTTGCGTTGATCCTTCTGCTGTTTGTGGTGATCCTGAGCTTCCCAAAACGAGGAGACGAGCAATGACCAGTTACGCTGAAATGGAAGCCCTGAACGTGCGGGCCGGTACGCTCGCCGAGGCCCTGTCGATTCTATACTGGGATCAGCAGTCCATGATGCCTGCGGGCGGCGGATCCAGCCGGGCGGATCAGACTGCGCTGCTGGAAACCATGGTGCATGAGATCACCGCTGGCTCTGCGCTGGGGGAGGCGATAGAGGCGGCTGAAGGCGACAACAATCTCGATCCATGGCAGCGGGCCAACGTCTTAGAGACCAAGCGCCAGTTCATTCGCGCCACCGCCATTCCTTCGGACCTTGTCGCCGCCAAATCCAAGGCCGAAAGCCACGCACTGGCTGTTTGGCAGGATGCACGGCCCAACAACGATTTTGCAGCGGCGCTGCCTGCTTTGCGAACCTGTTTTGGCCTTGCCAAGCAGGCCGGACAGGCCATTGCCGATCACACCGGGCAGCCGCTTTACGAAGCTATGATTGACGGGTTTGAGCCTGGACTTACGGTGGCACAGATTGACGCGGTTTTTGACGACTATGCCGCCTTTCTGCCCGACTTTCTGGATGATGTTCTGGCGGTTCAGGCTCAGCGGGGCGAGCCGCTGCCGCTGGACGGACCTTTCGACGTTGGGACACAGCGTCAGGTATTTCAGGACATCATGAAGTCGGTTGGTTTCGACTTCGCCCATGGCCGTCTGGATACCTCTGCTCACCCGTTCTGCGGCGGTACGCCCACGGACGTGCGCATGACGACGCGCTATCGGGATGAGGACTTCATCGATGCAATGATGGGGGTGCTGCACGAAACCGGCCACGCGCTCTATGAGCAGGGACTGCCTGCGGACTATGCCCGCCAGCCGGTGGGGCTTGCGCGCGGTATGGTGCTGCATGAAAGCCAGTCGCTGACGATTGAAATGCAAGTGGTCCGCAGCCGCGCTTTCATGGACTACGCAGCCCCGATGCTGGCCAAAGCTTTTGACAAATCCGGCCCGGCGTGGAGCGGGGAGAACCTGTCTCGTCACGCCTCTCGGGTTGAACGATCGTTCATTCGGGTTGAGGCCGACGAAGTCACCTATCCGGCCCACGTGATCCTGCGCTACCGCCTTGAAAAGGCGCTGCTGTCTGGCGATCTGGATCTGGCCGACCTGCCGCAAGCCTGGGGTGATGGTCTGGAGGCTCTGCTGGGCATCCGCCCTGCCAANGACCGCGAAGGTTGCTTGCAGGATATCCATTGGTACTCCGGCGCCTTTGGNTACTTTCCCACCTACAGTCTTGGGGCCATGTGTGCCGCCCAGGTGTTNGGCGCAGCGCGGGANCAGTTGGGGGATGTCGAGGCTCAGATCCAGCGTGGAGAGTTTGCGCCGCTGGTTGACTGGCTGCGCAGCAACATCCACGGCAAGGCCTCGTCCGGTTCAACTGAAGAAATCCTAACCGCCGCGACTGGATCGGGCCTACGCGCTGATGCGTTCAAAGCGCATTTGCGCGAGCGTTATCTCGACAGTTAATCTGCCCCTTGCAAACCAAAGCCCGAAACGGACCCTGATCATGCAGTACATCTCCACCCGCGGTGAAGCGCCGAAGTTGGGATTTGACGACGTTCTCCTCGCCGGTCTGGCGACGGATGGCGGCTTGTACGTGCCGGAGAGCTGGCCGCAGGTGGATGCAGAAACCATGCGTCGCTGGCGCGCTCTGTCCTATCAGGAGCTGGCTGTTGAAGTGATGCTGCCCTTTGTCGAGGGCAGTATCCCGCGCGCGGACTTTGTCGAGCTTGTAAACCGCGCCTATTCGACCTTCCAGCACAGCGCGGTCGCCCCGATCAAGCAGCTTGATACAGACCTGTACTTGCTCGAACTGTTCCACGGTCCCACGCTGGCATTCAAGGACTGCGCCTTGCAGCTGCTGGGGCACCTGTTCGACTATGTGCTCGAACGGCGGAACGAGCGCGTGACCATTGTCGGCGCGACTTCCGGCGATACGGGTTCAGCCGCCATCGAAGCCATCAAAGGCCGCAAGCGGGCCGATATTTTCATCTTGTTCCCTGAAGGCCGGGTCAGTCCGGTGCAGCAGCGGCAGATGACAACCGTTCAGGCTGACAATGTGCATGCGTTGGCTATTGAAGGCACATTTGACGACTGTCAGGACATGGTCAAAGCGATGTTTGCCGATGCAGAATTTCGCGGTGAAGTCGGGCTGTCAGCCGTCAATTCGATCAACTGGGCGCGGATCATGGCGCAGATCGTATACTACTTCTGGGCCGCGTTGCGCCTGGGTGCGCCGGACCGGGAGATCGATTTCTGCGTGCCCACAGGCAACTTTGGCAACGTATTTGCGGGCTATGCAGCCAAGCAAATGGGCTTGCCCGTCGGTCAGCTCATGGTTGGTTCCAACCGTAACGATATTCTGACCCGGTTCTTCGAAAATGACGACATGTCGATCCAGGGTGTCGAGCCCAGCCTCAGCCCGTCCATGGACATTCAGATTTCATCGAACTTTGAGCGCTACCTGTTCGACCTTCTGGACCGCAGCGGTTCGGCAACGGCCAGGACCATGGTTGATTTCCGTGCCACCGGCCGTATGAACGTCGGGCAGGGTGGTTGGGAGCAGGCCAAGCGTGACTTCCATGCCTTCGCGCTCAGTGATCCAAAGTGTCTCGACGCCATCCGCCGCTGGCGGGAGAAAACCGGCGAAGTGCTGGATCCGCATACGGTCATTGGAGTGGAACACGCGGCGCAATTCGGGCGTCCTGGTGTTCCGGCTGTGGCGCTGGCAACTGCCCATCCGGCTAAGTTTCCGGCTGCTATTGAGCAGGCTTTGGACCAAACCCCTGCTCTGCCTGCGCATCTGGGTGATCTCTATGAGCGATCAGAAAGCTTCACCTCTCTGCCAAACCAGTTAAAAGAGGTGCAACAGTACGTTCGCGCTCATCGTCGGCAGAGTTGATTTGCCAATGAACCGCGTAACGCGCGGGGAGGTTTTTTGAGCGTTAAGATCAGTCAACTCGATAACGGATTGCAGGTGGTGACCGATCCGATGGATGGGGTGCAGTCAACCGCGTTGGGCCTGTGGTTCAAGGTTGGCGCGCGGTATGAGACTGCGAACCTGAGTGGCATTGCTCATTTTATTGAACATATGCTCTTCAAAGGCACCGATCGGCGTTCATCGTTTGCCGTCAGCGAAGAGATCGAGGCGACGGGCGGCTTTCTTAACGCCTACACCAGCCGCGAAAACACCGCTTTTTACGCGCGCATGCTATCCCAGGATACCGCGCTGTGTCTGGACGTCCTTGCTGACATTTTGCAGCATTCCCGCTTTGACTCCGAAGATATCGAGCGCGAGCAGACTGTCATCAGCCAGGAAATTGCCCAGGCCGATGATGCCCCGGATGACGTGGTGTTCACCGATTTCCAGTCCCAGGCTTTTGCCGGGCAGGGCTTGGGTCAGTCAGTTCTGGGTACACAGCAGACCTTGAGCAATATTAACCGAGACAACGCCATGGCGTTCTGGCGTCACCATTACCGGCCAGACAAAGCGGTTCTTGTGGCCAGTGGTGACGTGAAGCACGATGATCTTGTGCGCATGGCCGAGCGCCTCTTCTGGCCCGACCGCGGTGAGCGGGGCCCACGCGAAATGCCAGCGGCTGCGTCCTATACCGGGGGCGTGACGCTGAAGAATCGGGCATTGGAGCAAGTGCACACCGTGCTGGGTTTTGAGGGTGCTTCTGTTACCGATGCCCGCTTTTTTGCCAGTGCTGTGCTGTCAACGCTGCTGGGCGGCGGGTCATCGTCCCGGTTGTTCCAGGAGGTCCGCGAAAAGCGGGGTTTGGCTTATCACGTCGGTGCGCACACCTCAGGTTATGCTGACACCGGCCTCTTTGCAGTCTACGCCGGTACGGCACCAGAGGCTGAGGCCGAGCTGCTGGGTGTCCTGATCGATGAGTTCAAACGGCTTGCCGACACCAAGGTGCCCGAAGATGAAATCGAGCGTGCCCAGGCGCAGATTCGTGCTTCGGTTCTTATGGGGCGTGAGAGCACGTCGAGCCGGGCCGAAGATGCAGCCCAGCAAATGTTGGTTTACGGCATTCCCCGCTCTGTCAGTGATCTGATTGGTCAACTTAACGCCGTTGACGCCGACGCCATTCGGCAGGAAGCGCAAACGATGCTGGCCAGCCCGGTGACGCTGTCCGCCGTTGGCCCCCTTTCTGATACAGATTCCCTATACGAGATCGATCAGCGCCTGCGCTAGCCCGGCCTCGCTCAGCCTACTGGCTCAGCTATCGCGCAACACGACAGCCTGAGCGCAAACAACCTTGCCATCGACCGAAGTAACACTGGGGTCGCCGTATAGGATGTAACCGTCATCCAGCGCCTTGGAAATCTTTTCGCAGAATTCGCGATTGTCAGGTCCGGTCAACAGGCGGTAGGCCAGTCGAGGTTTGCTCGTCTTTTCATCGTCCGGGCCGGGTTGAACGGTTTCAATGCGGTACTGAGCGGTTGCGTCATCGACGGTTGACCACGCCATTTCCTGCCATTTTGCTTCCGCTTCGGCGTAAGTGTCATAAGGACCATAGCGCTCGGGCACCCCGGACCATTCCTTGAAGGACGTGTCCTTAAACATGCCACCAATGACCCAGAAGGCCCCGGCCGCGCCAACGTCGACGTTTTCTTCTTCGATGTGGAAATGCGCGTTGCAGTCGTCCACCGTTTCCCAGGCCAAGCGCTGCCATTCTTTCAGCGCCTTATCGTAGTCATCGAAGGGGCCTTCGCGAACTTCTTCGGTGCCTTCTGCAAGGTTCTTGAATGCGGTGGATTCATAGACCCCGCCGACGACCCAGAATTGACGCATGATTCTTATCTCAACTGTCTGGTGATGTTAGACAGAGATTTAACGGCACAAAAAGGCGCTGTCACTGAACAAGGTGGTAAGTCAGGCGTGACCACCGACGGAGGCAAGCTGACCGGGATCGATGCCGAGTTTATCGATTGCCTGCTTCCATGCGGGCTCATTTTCGGAAACAAAAATGAGTTCGTGATCGGGCTCAATGCTGATCCAGGCGTTTGCTTCCAATTCCTGTTCCAGTTGACCGGGCGACCACTGCGAGCACCCCAGGGCAATCAGATAGTTTTGCGGGCCAATTCCCTCGGCGATGTCGCGTAGGATTTCAACGGCTGTGGTCAGGCGAACCTCGTCCGTGACCTTGATGGTTGAGTCGTGGGCGTAATCGGGTGAATGCAGCACAAATCCACGCTGTTCCTGCACCGGGCCGCCGCGTGTCACGCGACCTCGCGGCGGAACAAGAGCATCTATCGACAGGTTTTCCAGAACTTCCGTGAACGTCAGGCCATGATGCACGTGGTTGACCACAACGCCCATGGCACCATCCTCGCCATGGAGGCACATATAAATCACCGACTTTTCAAACAGTGGATCACCAATATGCGGCGTCGCCACCAGCAGCTTGCCCTGTAAACCGTAAGGCGTGTTGCTCATTGAAAAGTCTGGTTCGGTCACGAAGTTTGTCATGCTTCTAAGAGTAGGCGTCCACCGCTGGGTGTAAAGGCGCAAAAAGGTGGCATAGTGTTTCATACGTTTTCAGAAATGTGGATCGATGCTGCACACGCGATGATCAGACGGACGTGATGCGACAGGAGCAAAAAAATTGCTTATGGGGGAATGCAGGAGACGATTTTGCCCCACCTGGGGCTTAACCAATGCACACTGACAGGGGTTTCATGACACCGTTTCAACGCTTTTGGCTTGGCCTTGGTTCCATTGCTATGCTCGCTATCGGCGCACCGGCTTCGACGGCTGCGGGTGATGCTTCGTTCTGGATGCAGGGCGTGCAATCGCAAGTTCGCGTGATTTCGCCCTACACTGCGACGGGCGAGGGCGCTGCAACCGTGCCTTTGGGGCTTGAGTTTGCCATGAACGAAGGGTGGCACATTTACTGGCGCACCCCAGGCGAAGCGGGACTTCCGCCTGAGTTGGAACACGGACAGTCGTTGAACGTTCAAGACGTGGCCTTTTCCTGGCCTGTGCCCAAGCGCGACGTCCAGTACGGTATTGAGACCTTCGTCTACAAGGATCGCGTGGTGCTGCCCTTTGATGTCACGCTTTCCGATCCTGGGCAGCCATTGGATCTTCGCGGCAGGGTCGATTTCCTGATCTGCGCCGAAATCTGCATTCCAGACAGCGTGGATATCAACTTTAGCCTACCTGGTGGCCCGGCAGAAATTGCGGTGGAAGAGGCGGCCATTTTTAACACCTACGAAACCCGCGTTCCCGGTGAAAACGGCGGCTCGACTGGCTTAACGGTTGAAACTATCGCTTTCGAACCCCTCGCCACCCCCGACCCTGACTCGGCAACCCTTGCCGGCCATCTTGTGTCATCAATCAGTTCCGTGTTTGCGATGAGCGAGCCTGATCTGTTTGCTGAGGTGCCGGAAGGTTTTTTCGTGCGTGGACCGCAAGTTATGCTTGCCGAGGACGCGATGACGGCGACCTTGCGCTCCCCCGTTTACCGCGAAAACTGGGCGACTGAAGATCTGGACTTGGCTGAAGTCGCTATCACGGTTGTAGACGGGTTGCGGGGTGTCGAGCTGCCTTCCGTGCGGTTGATCGATGGGTTTAGCTTTGATGGGGCAGACGTCTCCGTCGGCGCATCTGGCGCGCGCACTGGCGCGCCGGCACCGCTTGATCTCTCGTTGACTACAGTCCTGGGTATGCTGGTCCTTGCCGTCATCGGCGGTTTTATCCTCAATTTCATGCCTTGTGTGCTGCCGGTCTTGTCGCTCAAGATGTTTTCGGTGGTTTCCCATGGCGGTCAGGCCAGCGCGAAGATCCGCCTTTCCTTTGCAGCGACTGCAGCGGGTATTTTGGTCAGTTTCCTGGTCCTCGCCGCGGCCTTTGCATCGTTAAAGCTGGCCGGCGCGTCCTTTGGCTGGGGTGTGCAGTTCACGCAGCCTGTGTTCATCCTGGTGCTGTTGGTCGTCCTGTTTGGGTTTGCGCTCAATCTCTTTGGCTTGTTTGAAATCCCGAATATCCCTGGTCTGGGCGGTTTGGGCGCGAACCAGCGCGGGTTTCTCGGTGACTTTACCTCGGGCGTTTTGGCAACTTTGCTGGCGACACCGTGCTCTGCGCCCTTCCTGGGCACTGCGATTGGATTTGCGCTCGCTGCGCCAGTTTTCATACTGGTTTCGATCTTCCTGTTTGTCGGCGTTGGTCTGGCTTTACCCTACCTCGCCGTGATTGCGTTCCCAGGACTGGCGGCGGTCATGCCCAAGCCAGGGCGTTGGATGCTGCGTCTGCGTCAGGTTTTGGGCGTGGCGCTGGTTTTGACGGCGGTTTGGCTGCTGGGTGTGTTGCTTAAGCAGTGGGGTGTCAGCTCCGACCTGCGCTGGTTAGCAGCGCTCGCTGCGGGTCTTGCCTTTGCGCTGGGCGCTTTTTTGGCTCAATGGCGGACGGCAGCGCTCGGTATGGTTGCCGGTGCGGTACCTTTGGCCGCCGTGCTGATCCTCAGCCCACAGGCAGCCGTTAACAAAGACGCCCTGTTTCAGCCGTTCACCGAAGCCGCGCTGCAAACAGCCTTGGATGACGGCAAGATCGTCTTTGTCGATGTCACAGCGGATTGGTGTTTGACCTGCAAAACCAATAAAATCCGGGCCATCAACGTCGAAGATGTGACCGCCGAACTCAAGTCGTCGTCGGTCGTTGCTCTTCAAGCAGACTGGACCACCTACGATGCGTCCATCACGACCTATCTTGCCTCTCATGGCCGCCGTGCCATCCCGTTCGATGCGGTTTACAGCGGTCGGACAGGCGAGGTTGAAGTTTTGCCGGAGCTGCTATCTGCCAAGGATGTGCTTGCGGCGCTTGATCGAGCCCGCTGAATAGACCACTTTTCTGCTATGTTATTGTAATTGTTAAACGAGAAACATCAGATGACCATAGAAGTTGGCGACCAATTGCCGGATGTAACCGTGAAGACCTTTGACGACGGGCCGGCGAACCTGTCCATTGGTGCGCTGATCGAAGGCAAGACGGCGGTCATTTTTGGCCTGCCCGGCGCGTTTACACCAACGTGCAGCATCCGGCACTTACCCGGGTTTGTGGATCATGCTGAAGCCATCAAAGCCAAGGGCGTTGACCTGATCGCCGTTCATTCCGTCAACGACCCGCACGTGCTCAACGCCTGGAACAAGCAGCAGGGGTCCGAAGAGATCGAGATCATCGCTGACTGGAACGCCGACTTCGCCAAGGCGCTCGGCGTCGATGCCGATATGTCAAAGACAGGTCTGGGCATTCGGGCCAAGCGCTACGCGCTGATCGTCAAAAACGGCGTTGTGACGTATTTTGGCGAAGGCGATCTGGACGTGTCAGGAGCGGAAGCGATCCTAGAGGCACTTTAGCCCTAGCTCCAGTTCAGGCCCGTGACGGCATAGCCTGCCGGGCCAGTTCATCGCAGCGCTCGTTCTCGGCATGGCCCGCGTGACCCTTGACCCAACGCCATTCGACTTGGTGTCGAGACCGCGCCTGATCGAGGGCCTTCCACAGGTCCTCGTTCTTCACGGGCTTTTTCTGCGCGTTTTTCCAACCACGCCGCTTCCAGCCATCGATCCACGATGTAATGCCGTCTTTAACGTAAGTGCTGTCCGTGGTCAGGACGATCTCACACGGCCGCTTGAGCGCGTTCAGCGCCTCTATGGCGGCAGTCAGCTCCATGCGGTTGTTGGTCGTGTCTTCTTCACCACCTGAAAGTTCCCTTTCGGTGTCGCCATAGCGCAGGATCGCGCCCCAGCCGCCTGGACCGGGGTTGCCGCTGCACGCGCCGTCGGTAAAAATCTCGACAACGGCCATCAGGCGACGTCCCTTAGTTCACGGGGTACGTTAAAGATGACGTTCTCCTCGCGTACCACTTCAACCGCCACCGCAACATCGAAGCGGTCTCGGAGCGCATCGAGGATTTCTTCGACCAGCACTTCCGGAGCCGAGGCGCCAGCGGTGAGGCCGAGGGTCGTTACGCCGGACAGATCCAAGGCGGCCACGTCCGCGCCGCGCTGCACCAGAAATGCTTTCGCCACGCCAGCCTGTTGCGCAACATCGACCAGGCGGTTGGAGTTTGATGAATTGGGGGCCCCCACCACCAGAAAGCCGTTACAGCCCGGCGCAATTACCTTGACCGCTTCCTGCCGATTGGTCGTCGCGTAGCAAATGTCTCCGGCTTTGGGCTCGGTGATGTTGGGAAAGCGCTGCTTGAGCGCTGTGATGATCGCGCTGGTATCATCGACGGAGAGCGTTGTCTGGGTGACAAAAGCCAGTCCGCTGCCGTCTTCGGTAGCCGCAGCGGGGATACCCGCAACGTCTTCTGGCTGGCCAATCAGAGTCACGGCACCTGGGGGCAGCTGACCCAGAGTGCCAATCACCTCCGGGTGACCCGTATGCCCGATCAGAATCACTTGCTTGCCGTCGGCGTGGGCGCGTTCGGCTTCGCGGTGCACCTTGGATACCAGCGGGCAGGTCGCGTCCACAAAGTGCAGGTTTCGCCGCTGCGCCTCTGCTGGGACTGACTTCGGCACGCCATGGGCAGAAAAGATCACTGGGCGGTCGTCAGGGGCTTCGCTGAGCTCATCAATGAAAACCGCACCCTTGGCCTCCAGTCCTTCAACAACAAACCGGTTGTGCACGATCTCATGGCGCACATAAACCGGCGAGCCGTACTTCTTCAGCGCCAGTTCAACAATGTCGATCGCGCGCACGACCCCGGCGCAAAACCCACGGGGGGCGGCGAGCTTGACGGTAAGCGGTGGCTTGGCGTTGGTCATGGGGACGGATCCTTTATCTCTGTCCCTCAAATAGAATCCTCAGCGCAACTAAGCCAGTGCTGTGCGACGGAAAGATAGCGCTTCAGCAATGTGCAGACGTTTGATCCGGTCTTCGTTTTCCAGATCCGCGATGGTTCGGGCCACTCGAAGAAGCCGGTGAAATCCTCGCGCAGACAGGTTCAACTGCTCTGCTGCTTCGGTGATAAGCGCCTGTCCATCGTGCTCAAGTTCGCAGTGCTGTTCAAGCAGATCCCCTTCCAGCGAGGCATTGACAGGGGGCTTGTTCAACAGACTGTGATCCTCTGCCCCGCCAAACCGCGCGGCTTGGCGCTCGCGCGCAGATTTCACCCGGGCGGCGATTTCGGCCGTCCCTTCGCGGGCAGGTGTCAGCGTCAGGTCCAGTGCCGAGACCGCAGGAACCTCCAGCACTAGGTCGATTCGGTCATAGAGTGGGCCACTGATCTTAGCCTGATAGTCCTGCCCGCATTTTGGGGCCCGGGAACAGGCTCGAGCCGGGTCGGCGAGATAACCGCAGCGGCAAGGGTTCATGGCAGCGATCAGCTGGAAATGCGCAGGATAGGTGACGTGGGCATTGGCACGGGAAACAGTGACTGTGCCGGTTTCTATGGGCTGACGTAGGGCTTCGAGGGCGCGGCGGTCGAACTCTGGGAGCTCGTCCAAGAACAGCACACCCAGGTGCGCCAGCGTGACCTCGCCCGGCTTGGCCTTTGTGCCGCCACCGACCAGTGCAGGCAGGCTGGCGGAGTGGTGCGGATCGCGATAGGGGCGGGCGCTGACCAATCCCTCTTCGGTCAGTATGCCGGCGAGGGAGTGCACCATGGTGAGCGACAACGCCTCTTCCGCGTTCAGCGATGGCAACAAGCCCGGCAAGCGTGCCGAAAGCATCGACTTTCCGGCTCCCGGTGGGCCGATGAGCAGCAGGTTGTGCCCGCCGGCGGCCGTGATCTCCAGCGCGCGCTTGGCCGTCTCCTGTCCCTTGATGTCGCGCATATCGGGAACGTTAGCCTGGCCGCTGAGGCGGAGTTCAACCTGGGGCCGGGGGATCTGACCGCGACCCATCAGATGATTCATCAGTGACAGCAGGGTTTTGGGCGCGATGATGTCGAGGCCGTCGCCAGCCCAGGCGGCCTCGTTGCCTTGTGCTTCAGGGCAAATCAGGCTGAGCGCGTGGCGGTTGGCGTGGATGGCTGCGGGCAAGGCACCGAGAACCGAGTTGATCGACCCGTCCAACCCCAACTCCCCCATGGCGAGCATCCCATCGAGGCAGTCTGGCGGTAGCACCTCCATCTCAACCATCAATGCCAGCACGATTGGAAGGTCGAAGTGCGTGCCTTCCTTGGACAGATCGGCAGGAGCGAGGTTGATCGAGACGTGCGCCGGTGGCTGCATCAGCCCCAGCGAGGCAAGGGCACCACGCACCCGCTCCTTGCTCTCGCCCACCGCACGTTCAGGCAAGCCCACGATGTTCACCTTGGGCAGGCCGCTTGTCATAAGCACCTGCACATCGACGGTTTGAACATCGAGGCCCTGGAAAGAAACAGTTTTGATATGAGCGACCATGCAGCAGCTTTAACAGCTTTTGCGTGTATTCGCGACAGTTAGTCGCCTGCTTTGGCGAGCGGTCGGCTGTCGGTCTGACGCAAAGCGAACCATGCCACGCCGCAGGAGGCAAAAACGAAAAATCCAGCGAAGACACATTGCGTGCTGTAGGAAATACCCCAATCCTTGAGCGCGCCCATGATCAGCGGTCCAGACGCCGACACAAAGACCACTGCCATTGTGCTGAGTGTCCGCACTTTCCCAAGATGCTGCACACCATAGAGCTCGGGCCAGAGCGTGTTGAACGTGGTGCCGTAAAACGCGACGGCGACGGCAAGCAGCAACAGGCATAGCATCATTGCCGCAAATGGCGTCAGCGCGCCCAGCAACAGCAGGCCCAGTCCGAATGGCAGCAGTGAAAACGGAAACAGTCGTGTGGCCGTAAACTTGTCCACCAGCCAGCCTGCAACGGGGTTCAGGGCAAAAGCTGCAATGGGGTAGAAGCCCCAGTAATAAGGCCAGAGTGCTGGGTTCCAGCCCTTCTCGTCCAGCACGGACACGATGTGAAAGAACAAGCCGGTGAAAATCCCCGACTGTGCCAGCATCATCGGTACCAGCAGCCAGAAGCGGGGGTCGCGCAGCACTTCGCCACGTGTCCACTGGCGTCTGCGTGACCCCGGTTGTGCAGCAAGACCCCGCGCGTCTTCGGCGAGCCGAGCCTCCAGCGCGGCGTTGCGCGCGGGCATGTCACGTAGCAGCAAAGGCAGCACTGGAAACACGCTCAGCGCGATCAGTCCCGACATGACGGCAAAGGCGCCGCGCCAGCCGATATCGATGTCGAACATCGCCAGTGCGGGCGGCAAGGCGAGTTGTCCGATTAGCAGTGAGCAGAATAAAGGCAGCACCAGTTCTCCGGCTGAATAGGCAACCCCCATCAGCCCCGTTGCGCGTCCTTTGAACCGGTCGTAGTACCGACCCATACTGGCATTGGCGACATGGCCCATCAGCGCCTGACCAAACTGACGTAGCAGGAAAAACGACAGCAGGAGAAAGATCCAGTGTGGGGTCGCAGCCATGGTCAGTCCGGCAATAACGACGCCCAGCACAACAATGCCGGCGATCCGACCCAAGGGCATTCGGTCAACCAAGCCCCCGGACCATAGGATCAGCAAACCGCTGGCGAAGGTAGCCGCGCCGTAAATCTGGCCGTACTGACCATCGGTGAGGGAGAAGGCTTCGCGCAGCTCGGCCCCAAAAAAGCCGATCAAGTAGGTCTGGCCGATACCTGACCAGAACACCAGCGACGCGCCGAACCCGACAAACCGGATGTCAGGCCAACCCAGGTCCTGCCAGCGTGCCGGATCCCAGTTGCGTTCGGTCATCCCGCAAAACGCCGTTCGATGGCATCCCAGATCAAGGCGGGACCATCGGTGCCGTCAAAGCGCTTCAGTTCCTGCAAGCCTGTTGGTGAGGTGACATTGATCTCGGTCAGACTGTCTCCGATCACATCGATCCCGACAAAAATCAAATCCCTCTGCTTGAGAACAGGTCCAAGCGCGTCGCAGATGTCGCGCTCGCGCGGGGTGAGTTTGACGGGCTCAGCGCGACCACCAACGTGCAGATTGGCCCGGGCCTCACCTGCCGCCGGAATGCGGTTGATGGCCCCGATGGCCTCGCCATCCACTAGAATGATGCGCTTGTCGCCTGCGCGGATCGCAGGCAGATACCCCTGAATCATCAGCGGCTCGCGCGAACTCAGCAGCAGTGTTTCCAGCAGCGAGGTCAGGTTTTCATCATCGGGCTTGAGGTGAAACACGCCCGCGCCTCCGTTTCCGAACAGGGGCTTAACGATGATGTCACGGTATTCATCGCGAAAGGCGGTGATATCAGCGACGTTCCGACTGATCATGGTGGGCGGCATGAATTCCGCGAATTCAGTGACGAAGATCTTTTCCGGCGCGTTACGGACGTGCCCGGGATGGTTGACGCAAAAGGTCTGGTTCTCGCCTACGCCATGGATGCTTTCCAGCAGGTGCGTGGCGGCGATGTATTGCATGTCAAAAGGGGGATCCTGTCGCATCAGCACGACATCACTCTCGGCCCGCAACTCAATGGTTCGCGTCTGCCCAAAGCGCGCGTGGTTGCCGTGCTCGCGTTGTACCTCAACGGGCCGTACAGCGGCAGTGATAGCGCCGTTCTTGTAGGTCAGCGCGTCGGGGTGATACTCGACCAACGAATGCCCTCGCCGCTGTCCTTCCAGCATCAGGGCGAAGGTAGAGTCAGCGTCGATGTTGACGGTTTCCAGCGGGTCCATCTGGACCGCGATGCGCAGCGACATTGTGATTATCCTTGCGGGTCAAGTGCAGGACCATCAATTCAACTGACTGCGCACCTCGTCAAGCAGCGACTGCACCCGGACGGACAATGCAGGCTCCTGCATGGTTTCCACGGCGTTCTCAAACGCCAGTACAGCAGCGCGCAAATTGCCTATCCTTTGATGGATCAACCCGGCCTCCTGCCAGAAAACACCGTTGCCTGGGTCCAGCAGCAACAGGCGTTCAACCACCAGCACGGCATCCTCCAACCGGCTTTCACGCAAGGCCCGGAACTTCAGATTGTTCTGCATCCGGATCAGCACGTCTCGATCCCGTACGCCCCGGGTGAAAGACAGGTCCATTTCCGCAGTCTGGCCATGAAACCGCTTGAGGGTGGCGCGTAAGTCCTGAGGCTCAAGGATGCGTGCGTCGTTGAACGGATCAAAGATAGCCGAAGTTTCATCGCCTATCAGCCGGGTCAAAAAGTGGCCGGGGAAGTTCAAGCCTTCGACGCCAAAGCCACAGCAGCGGGCGATGTGTATGTATAGCAGTCCCAGACTAACGGGTAGACCGCGCCGATTTTCAATGACGGCAGCGATATCGGCATTTTCGGATGCGTCGTAGTTCTGTGTCGCTCCTTCAAAACCGCCCTGCTCATGCATTATCAGTCGCAGCCATTCGACCTGTTCGTCTGCGGGGGGTCTGTTGTCAAAAATGGCGACCCATTCTCCCGCCGAATGCGAGAGCTCGTTCATCTGCTCGATTATCGAATCAAAATCAGGAAACGGCAGATTTTGCTGTATGCGGGCATAGGCTGCGATATCCAGCGCTGCTTGCAGAACAGGAAACTCGCCCAGTGACGAGTTTCCGTGCGCGCGCAGCTTTGCGGCCAGCTCCCGCTCCGAGACGGGCGGCACCATGAGGGGATGAGGTACTCTGAAGTCAGTCACAACCAAATCCAATTTTGTCGTTTTTTATCAGTTATTTGCTTAGGCGAGGATCATGCGGTCCAGGCCCCTTGGATATGCTGCAATTTCTGGTCAGAGCCAACGAGTATCGCATCGAATCTGAACAAGTATGAAGGGCCAAAGGCATTTTCGCGGATCCAGATTTGGGCCGCGTTGGTGATTCTGCGCTGCTGTGCCTGACCGATCATTTGGAGCGCGGAGGCAATTGTTTTGCTGGTTTTGACTTCCACAAAGATAATCAGCCGATTTTGGCGCGCAATAAGGTCGATTTCTCCTATTTTGCACGTCCAGTTGGTTTCGACGATTTCATAGCCCTGCTGCTGCAAAAACCGACCTGCTGCCGCTTCGCCACCCTGACCCACAAAATTATTGACCTGCCCCTGCCACGGTTTCAACGGTCATCTCCTCACATTACTCGCCTTTTCGGAGAGTAATAGCACGTTGATACACGTCTCGCTTGGGTAGATTCAGGGCTTGCGCAACGTCTGCGGCGGCCGATTTGACGGTTTGGGTCTTGAGCGCGGAGAGGATGGCGGCGTCGAGATCTGCTTCTGTGGTCGGTTCGGGAGGCAGCGGCCCGCCCACACAGATGCAGATTTCGCCTTTGGGCGCTCCAGCCTGTTCGTAGTGCGCCAGTAGGTCACCAAGAGAACCCCTCCGTGTTTCTTCAAACTGCTTGGTCAGCTCTCGGGATACCGACGCGGGACGGTTCCCAAAAACTGCCAGCATATCGCTCAACGAAGCCACCAGCCGGTTGGGCGATTCAAAGAAAATCAAGGAGGCTGGGGTGTCAGCGACCTCGGCCAGCCATTTTTGCCGTCCAACAGTCTTTGACGGTGCAAAGCCGGTGAACAGAAACCGGTCAGTCGGCAGGCCACTGAGCTGCAAAGCCATGAGCGCAGCATTGGCGCCTGGCACCCCTGAGACATCTAACCCCGCTGCGATCACTGCGCGCACCAGGCGATAGCCGGGGTCCGAAATCAGCGGCATTCCGGCGTCAGAAACCAGCGCCACGGTCTGGCCCTCAGACAGTCGCTTGAGGATGCCATCAATCATCTGGTCCTCGTTGTGGTCGTGCAGCGGTATCAGGCGTGTGTCGATGCCGAAGCGGGTCGTCAGCTTCCGCGTGACCCGCGTGTCTTCGCACAGCACTACGTCTGCCGCTTGCATGGTCTCAACGCCGCGCGGTGGCATGTCTCCCAGGTTTCCGATGGGTGTCGTGACGAGAATCAACATGGTCTAGGACTGAAGGTAGCGGGCCAGCGCGTCAATGACCGGTCGCCCTTGATCGGTGACTTTCAGCACGCCTGCCCCCGTCGAAAGCAATCCTTCCTCCTCCAGCACCGCCAGAGCCCGCGCGTTCAAGGGCGCCTCGGCGAGGTCCGCATAGTGTTCCAGTGGCAGGCCTTCGGATAACCGCAGGCCAAAGGGTAGGGCTTCGGCCAGGCGATCTTCAGCGGAAAGTACCTCGCGCGTTACCGTCGCATGCCCAGCAGCACCTTCGACATGATCGAGCCAGACCGACGGTGCGCGGTGCTGGCGCGTGGCGATTTTGCTGCCTCCGGTCGTCAAGCGACCGTGCGCACCCGGGCCGATGCCGATGTAGTCCTGATAGGCCCAGTACAGTCGATTGTGCTGGCTTTGAAAGTGAGGCTCGCGGGCGTGATTGCTGACCTCGTAGCCATGAAATCCAGCCTGTTCCAGCTGCGCCCGGGTGGCGAGATAAAAGTCGGCGGTTTCGTCTGCGTCTTTCGGCTGAATCATGCCCTTGCGAGTGAGCTGTTCAAAAATCGTGTTGGGTTCGATGGTGAGTTGGTAGAGGGAGATGTGATTGGGCTTGAGCGCCAAAGCTTCATCGAGTTCGGCCTGCCAATCTTCGAACTGCTGCCTCGGGCGGGCATACATGAGGTCAAAGCTGATGTTGTCGAAGGTGTCCCGGGCATGCCCCAGCGCGGACAGGGCTTCCTCAACCGTGTGCTGCCGGCCCAGCGCAAGCAAGGCTTTGTCCCGCAGGCTCTGAATGCCCAACGAAAGCCGATTGACACCTGCATCGCGAAAACCGGAGAAGCGATCCGCGTCTGAGCTGGTCGGGTTGGCTTCGAGGGAAATTTCGATGTCATTGCGAAACCCGATTTCAGCCTGTGCCGCTTCGATCACGGCGGCAACTGTTTCCGGTTGCATCAGGGATGGCGTGCCACCCCCAAAGAAAATCGACGTCAGCAGCCGGCCCTGCGCAAGCGGTGCAAAGTGCTGTAACTCCCGAACCAGGGCGGCGGCCCAGCGCTGGTGATCCGTGCTGTCGCCCATGCCCACCTCGTGAACGTTGAAGTCACAGTAGGGACAGCGCTTTTGGCAAAACGGCCAGTGGACGTACAGCCCCAGCCGAAAGTCAGTGGGGGCAATCATTCTTTGGCAAAGCACGCCGCGACGAGTTGTTCGAAGGCATGCGCACGATGGCTCATGGCGTGCTTCTTATCCGGGTCCATTTCGCCAAAAGTCTGATTAAAGCCGGTTGGCACGAATATCGGATCGTACCCAAAGCCCCTATCGCCGCTGGGTGGAAACTTGAGTGCGCCGGAGATGGTCCCAAGGAACGTTTCATCGTGGCCGTCAGGCCAGGCAAGCGTCAGGGCGCAGACAAACATGGCCTCCCTCGCTGGATTATCGCCCAGTTCGCTGCGCACGCGGTCCATGGCCAGTGTGAAGTCTTTGTTCGGTCCTGCCCAGCGCGCGGAATAGATACCGGGCGCGCCATCCAGGGCCGCGACGGCGAGACCGCTGTCATCGGCCAGCGCAGGCAGGCCCGATTCTGAGGCGGCAGCCTGTGCTTTCAGGCGGGCGTTGCCTTCGAACGAGTTTTCGGTTTCTTCGGGCTCGGGCAGGCCCAGTTCACCGGCAGAGACAACCTCAATGCCGAAAGGCTTCAGTAAGGCGTCGATTTCGACGACTTTGCCGGGATTGTGGGTGGCGAGAACCAGCTTGGGGTCTGCAAAGGTGCGCGGCATGGTTTTCCCTATCCAGCGAGTGCTTTGTTCTGAGCTACGGCAATATCGGCCACGCCCTTTTTGGCCAGTGCCAGCAGCGCCATAAATTCGGTTTGCGCAAAGGGTGTTACTTCGGCCGTGGCCTGGATCTCGACAATGCCCCCGTCGGCGACCATCACGAAATTGGCATCGGTTTCAGCGCTGCTGTCCTCAGCATAGTCCAGATCAAGCAGCGCGGTGCCCTCACAGATGCCGCAGGAAATCGCAGCGAGTTGGCCCGTCATGGGACTTTCCTTGAGCATGCCGATTTTCATCATGTGCTTGAACGCCATTTGCAGGGCGACGTATGCGCCGGAAATCGAGGCCGTGCGCGTACCGCCATCGGCCTGGATGACATCGCAATCAACCTTGATCTGCACTTCGGGGAGCTTGCCGAGGTCTACAACAGCCCGCAGCGACCGACCGATCAGACGCTGGATTTCCTGCGTGCGGCCCGACTGCTTTCCACGTGCCGCTTCACGGCCCATGCGCTGGTCGGTGGAACGGGGTAGCATGCCGTATTCGGCGGTGATCCAGCCCTTTCCCGTGTTCCGCATCCAACCCGGCACAGAATCTTCAACGGTGGCCGTCACCAAGACGCGGGTGTCGCCAAAGCTGATCAGGCAGGAGCCTTCAGCGTATTTGTTGACGTCGGTTTCAATGGTGATGTCGCGCATCTGATCGACGTTGCGGCCAGAAGGACGGGAATAGGGCATGGAAGATTTCCTGTTTCACGAGTAGGGGAAGACAGCCGCGTCAGCGGCGGCTTGCCCCTTGTTGTCGCAGAAAATGGCTTAATTCGGAACTCTCCTGTCGTGAACGACTGTCACCCGGTTCATGCAGCGGTACGCGGGGAGATAATCAGCAACCGCGTAGTGCATGGTCACGCGGTTGTCCCACATGGCCAGATCCCCCGCCTGCCAGCGCCAGCGCACTTGCAGTTCCGGGCGGTTCATGTGGTTTGCGAGCCAGGTTTTCAGGCTGTTGGCTTCGTTCGTGGTCAGCCCTTTGATGTGAGTGACAAAGGCCTCGTTGAAATTCAGGAAGGCTCGCCCGGTGACCGGATGATGATCGATCAGCGGGCGCACTCGATGACCAAAGCGTCCCACTGCATCGTTGAGGCTTTGGTCGGGATTGCTGTGCTCGGCAAAGGTATTGCGGAAGTCGCCCATGTCGTGGATCGCTTCCAGACCCTGCAAGTCCGATTTCATTCCCTCCGGCAGTCGGTCATAGGCTGCATAGAGGCTGGACCACAGCGTATCACCGCCAACTTCGGGGACGGTCCGCGCGACCAGTATGCTGGCAAAGGGCTGGGTCAGCTTAAAGGTCAGGTCCGTGTGCCAGCTGTTGGTGTCTGGTGGCGCACCACTGTCGTTTTCCAGCTTCACAATCCGGTCAAAGCCTTCGACATGCGGGTATAGCAGATGCGGCTCATCGAGCGCCCCAAAGGTCTCGGCCAGGGCCAAATGAACCTCGGGCCTAATGTCGGTGTTTCGGATGAAGATGACCTGATGATCGAGCAGCGCCTGATACATCGCCTCCGACAAGCGTTCCATAGACGCGGCGCCCATATCAACATCATGGAGGACGGCCCCCAAGGCAGGGGTCAGTCTTTGTTGGTCAAACATCAGGCATGGGCTCCGCTTCGCTGGTTTGGCATCACTTTGGGCCATCGTGTCAGACGGAGCAGGCCTAAACGGGTCAAGATTGTCGCGACTAGGGCAACCGCCCGTACCACAGCAATGCCACAGCGGTGCGCAGCCGCGGCGTTGACCTTGCCCTGACGGGTTCATAAATAGAAGCAATGAGCCAGTTTGATCCCAAACAGTCGACCTCGTCGCTGACGTCTTTGTCAGAGCGCGCCCAGAGTGTCATGCGCAGTGTCGTTGCACAGTACATGGAAACCGGCTCGACGGTATCCTCGCGCTTTATCTCCAAGCTGCCGGGTTTCGAGTTGTCGTCGGCGTCGATCCGTTCAGTCATGCTTGATCTGGAAGAAGCCGGTCTTCTCTACGCGCCGCATACTTCTGCTGGTCGCATGCCGACTGAAGCGGGCTTGCGGTTGTTTGTCGAAGGATTGCTCGAACAGAACAATCTCAGCGACGACGATCGCTCTGATATCGAGGTTCAGTGCCACGTTGCGGGTCGCTCGGTTGATGCCGTTCTCGCCGACGCTTCTGGCGTGTTGAGTGGCCTTTCCTCCTGTGTCGGTCTGGTGATCGCGCCTACGGTGGAAGAGCCGCTTCGGCACATTGAATTTGTGCCGCTCTCGCCGGGCCGGGCGCTGGTGGTTCTGGTGTTCGAGGGCGGGCATGTCGAAAACCGGTTGTTGGAACTGCCGGTCGGTGTCGGCAGCGATGCGCTGATCCGGGCGGGGAACTTCATCTCAGCGCGGTTGGCTGGAAAAACGCTCGACCAGGCTCGCACTGCCATTTCAGCTGAGGTTAATTCAAACCGTGCCGAGATTGATCGCCTGACTGTATCAATCGTTGAGGCGGGTTTGGCAACGCCGGGCAGCGACGCTAAAGACGGCGTGCTGATTGTGCGGGGGCAGTCGAATTTGCTCAAAGACGTGCGTCAGCTCGAAGAGCTGCATAAGGTCCAAACCCTGTTTCAGGCGCTGGAAACCAAGGAGACTATGCTCAAGCTGCTGGATAGTACGGATACTGCGGAGGGCGTGCAGATTTTCATCGGTGAGCAAACTGAACTTTTTGGCCTATCAGGCTGTTCGATGATTCTCGCTCCTTACCAGAACCAGTCCAATCAGGTGGTGGGTGCCGTTGGCGTCATAGGGCCCATGCACATGAATTACGGGCGTATCATTCCCATGGTGGACTATACCGCCCAGATTGTAAGCCGTGCGCTGGGCAGTGCATCCGCGTGAACCGCGATCCTGCTGCTGCGTCACCCCAAAAATAATTGTTAATTGAGGAAGACATTCGTGTCCGATCAAAAGAGCGCGCCAGACATCGACCCTGAAGACATCAAAGCTGCTGAAAAAGCGGCAGGTATTGAAATTGTGCCTGAAGACGAGGAGCTGCCGCCAGAGACAGCTCCGGACGAGAAAACCGCTGACGACGTGGTGATCGAGCTTGAAGCGCAGTTGGCTGAAGTCAAAGCTGACCGGCTTCGCGCAGTGGCAGAAGCTGAAAATACACGGAAGCGTGCTGAGCGTGAAATCGCCAACGTGCGGAAATACGCCGCAGAGCCGCTGGCTCGCGATTTTCTGCAGGTTTCCGAATTCATCCGCATGGCCTTGCAGAGTGTGACCGAAGAACAGGCTGATGCCGACCCCTTGCTGAAGAACCTGCGCGTTGGGGTCGCGATGACGGAAAAAACGCTGTTGGACGCCTTCGAACGCAACAACGTCAAGCAAATCACAGCCAACCCCGGCGAACCTTACGACCACAATGCTCACGAAGCGATATCGCGCGTGGACGCGCCAGAAGGGATCGAGCCAGGCCAGATCGTGCAAATGATCGGGGCGGGCTACCGCCTGCACGATCGCCTGATAAAGCCCGCGACCGTGGTTGTCGCACAGGCTTCGCAGTCCGTTGAGGATGCCGGTGACGACGAGAGCGGTGAAGAAAACGCCGACTGAACCCCAGACACGTGAAGTTATCGACGGTTCGGTATGCGCTTAGGGCACCGCTCTGCGCGATCAAGCCATTGCAGCAGAATTTCGAGTGCCTATATCTCCACATGAAACAGGAACGTCAGCGTGCGTTCCGTCCATTAAAAACAGCTCTCGCTCAGCCGCCTATGCGGAGCAGAGGAAAGCACCTGGAGGGGACCGGAAACCGGGGCTTCGATTGAAGACTGGTTCGTGCGTCCGCTGAAGAAAGGAAAATTGATAATATGAGCAAAGTCATCGGTATTGACTTGGGTACAACAAACTCGTGTGTGGCCGTCATGGAAGGCTCCAACACGAAGGTAATCGAGAACGCAGAAGGCGCGCGTACAACGCCTTCGATGGTTGCTTTCAGCGACGGTGGCGAGCGGCTTGTTGG
>PAHJ01000136.1 GCA_002705565.1 Geminicoccus sp.
AATCAGCAGCGTAACGCGCTGTTATCAGGGAGCCAGAGCGATGGGCAGCCTCAACAACCACGGTCGCGGCGCTCATTCCCGCGATGATCCGGTTTCGATGCGGAAAGTGGCGGGCAGTGGGCTGCATGCCCAACGGCATTTCGGCGATCACGACCGAGTCTTCAATGATGGCGCGGTACAGGTCGTCGTGCTCACGCGGATAAATTACATCAACCCCGCCCGCGACCACCGCAACCGTCCCGGTTTTGACCGTGGCAGCATGAACGGCAGCATCGATTCCCCGGGCCAAGCCCGAGACCACGTTGAAGCGTTCAGCCGCCAGTCCCTGGGCCAGCTTGCCGGCAAAGCGTGCGCCGTTGGTTGAAGCGTTGCGCGCGCCGACCATGGCAATCGACGGTCGAGGCAGAAGCTCAGGATTGCCCAGAATGGAGAGAACCGGTGGCGGATCGTTGATTTGCCGCAGCAAGACCGGGAAAACTGTATCTGCCGCCGTGATCAGACTGCCGCCGATGTCGCGGAGACCGCGATACTCCTGTTCAGCCCGCTCGGCTGAAAAGGGTGTCAGCGGATTCTTTGCCCCACCTCGAATTGACAGCTCAGGCAGTGCCTCCAACGCTTCCAAGGCTGTGCCGAAACGCTCAATCAGAGACCAGAACGAATGAGGACCGATCCGCTTGGTTCGGATCAGACGGAGCCAGCCGCCACGTTCGGCTGGTTCGATCGCGCTGGAAAACATGTACGACATGCTTCTGCATAACGCGCCCACCGCAATCGTCAATCAAAAGATTGTAAAAATAAGTTAAAGAACAACCTTAAGGGCATCTAAGGCGGATTGAAGGATAATAACCGCGGCCATCTGATCCACCACCTTGCGGCGTTTGTTGCGGGTCATATCCATGTCGTTGATGAGGAACTTTTCGACCATGGCAGAGGTCAGGCGCTCATCCCAGAGCAGGGTTGGTAGGTTAATCCCGGCCAGATTGCGCAGGTTCCGGGCAAAGGCGATGGTAGCCTGACAGCGCGGACCCTGACTGCCGTCCATTTGCAGCGGCCAACCCAACACAATCCCGCGAATCTCGCGCTCTTCAATAATGGTCGTCAGGCTGGCGGCATCCGCGGCAAATTTCTTGGCTCGGATTAGCGTTTCGACGGGGGAGGCGATGGATTGAAGGCCATCCGAGACCGCAATGCCGATTTTTCGGTCACCAAAATCGATGCCAAGCAGCCGATCGCCGGTGCCGATTGCTTCACGCATACCAGCCAAATCGACTTCATTGAAACTTCGACCCCTGTTTGGGGAGGGCTTGTGTTGATCGCTCATATAGTGGCTGCTACCAAGAATTCAGACAGATAGACATCATTTCCTGAGACAAAGCGCCCTCAATGAGCATCACACGAGAAACTGTGGAACAGGCAGCGCGGCTAGCCCGACTGACTGTTGCAGACGACGACAAGGACCGATTGGCTGGCGAGCTTTCAGCCATCCTCGGATTTGTAGAGCAGCTGGACGAGATCAACACCGATGATGTTGAACCGCTGACTTCTGTGGTGGGCGCAACGGCGCGCATGCGGAAGGACGAGGTCAACGCGGGCGATTACCCTGAGCGGGTGCTCGCCAATGCACCGGACCGGGTGACGGATTTTTATGCCGTTCCCAAAGTGGTTGAGTAGGGGGCGCTGATCATGAGTGAACTGAACCGTATGACCATCGCACAGGCCCGCAAGGGCATGGCCGAGGGCTCGTTCTCCAGCGTTGAGCTGACCCAATCTTGCGTGAACGCCATGGATGCGCGTGCGGATCTCGGTGCGTTCATCACGCCGACACCTGACGCGGCGCTAGAAGCTGCAGCTGAGGCCGACAAAAAGCGTGCTGCCGGGGATCAGGGACCGCTGCTTGGGATTCCACTGGGTATCAAGGATCTGTTTTGTACCGAAGGCGTGCAGACAACCGCCGCTTCGCGGATTCTGCAAGGCTTCAGGCCGACGTACGAAAGCACGGTGACCAGCAATCTTTTGCGCGATGGCGCGGTGTTCCTCGGGAAACTGAACCTCGATGAATTTGCCATGGGCTCGTCCAATACCACGTCCTATTACGGCAATGTGGTGAACCCCTGGCAGTCCAGCGAAAAGCCAGACATGCAGCTGGTGCCTGGTGGCTCCTCTGGTGGCTCGGCCTCTGCGGTTGCAGCGCGGCTTTGCCTGGGCGCAACGGGCACGGATACGGGCGGCTCGATCCGCCAACCGGCGGCGTTTTGTGGGATCACCGGCTTAAAGCCAACCTATGGCCGCTGCTCCCGCTGGGGTGTGGTCGCCTTTGCTTCTTCGCTGGACCAGGCGGGGCCCATGGCGCGGTCGGTCGAAGACTGCGCACTGATGCTCGGATCGATGGCGGGTTATGACCCAATGGACACGACGTCTGTTGATACGGCGGTGCCGGACTATACCGCCGAGCTGGGTGCCGGCGTTAAGGGGCTGAAAATCGGCATCCCGCGCGAGTATCGCGTCGACGGCATGCCCGAAGAAATCGAAAAGCTTTGGATGGAAACAGCCGACCGTTTGCGGGCGGAGGGCGCAGAGATCGTCGATATCTCGTTGCCGCACACGCACGCTGCGCTGCCCGCTTATTACATCGTGGCACCGGCAGAGGCCTCTTCCAACCTCGCCCGATACGACGGCGTGCGCTACGGTTTCCGCGCGGATGCACCCGAAGGCTTACCGGAGTTCGCCAGCCTTGAAGAAATGTACGCCACCACTCGTGGCGAAGGCTTCGGCCAGGAAGTACAGCGCCGTATCATGATCGGCGCCTATGTTCTTTCGGCGGGCTTCTATGACGCTTACTACAACAAGGCTCGCCAGGTCCGCACGCTCATCGCGCAGGATTTTGCATCGGCTTTTGAGCAGGTAGACGCGATCCTGACCCCAACCACGCCAAGCCCCGCTTTCGGAATCACTGAAGAGCCAACAGGGGTTGAAATGTACATGAACGATGTCTTCACGGTTCCCGCGTCAATGGCCGGTATTCCGGGCATTTCCGTCCCCGTAGGTATGTCCAAAGCGGGCCTGCCACTGGGCGTGCAGGTGCTGGGCAAGCCGTTTGAAGAAGTGGGTTTGCTGCGTGTGGCCCAAGCGGTTGAAACCGCCGCAGACTTCACCGCAACACCACAGCTGATGGCGTAAGGGAGAGCAATTCCATGGCACAGACCATCAAAGGCCAGACCGGCGAGTGGGAAATTGTAATCGGCTTGGAGGTTCACGCGCAGGTTCTGTCTGAATCCAAGCTGTTCTCAGGCGCCTCAACCACCTTTGGCAAAGCGCCCAACCACAATGTTGCGCTCGTCGACGCGGCTCTGCCGGGCATGTTGCCGGTTTTGAACGAAGTGTGCGTGCGCCAGGCGGTCCGATCCGGCCTGGGCATCAAGGCAGCCATAAACCTCTACAGCGTGTTTGACCGCAAGAACTACTTCTACGCCGATCTGCCCCAGGGCTATCAGATCAGCCAGCTCTACCACCCGATCGTGGGCGAAGGGGAGCTGACCATCGATCTTGAAGAAGGCGAGAGCAGGGCGATTGGGATTGAGCGCATCCATCTGGAGCAGGACGCCGGTAAGTCGATCCACGACCAAGACCCGCACCGCTCCTTCATCGACCTGAACCGGACAGGCGTGGCGCTCATGGAAATTGTCTCAAAGCCAGACCTGCGCGGCGGCGATGAGGCATCGGCCTACATGACCAAGCTGCGCTCAATCCTGCGCTATCTGGGCACCTGCGACGGCAACATGGAGCAGGGCTCGATGCGGGCAGACGTTAACGTGTCGGTGCGCCCAATGGGCAGCACTGAACTGGGTACGCGGACAGAGACTAAGAACGTCAACTCAGTCCGCTTCATTCGTCAGGCCGTTGAATATGAGGCACAGCGTCAGGTCGAGTTGCTTGAGGGCGGCGGCCAGGTGGTTCAAGAAACCCGCCTCTACGATCCAACCAAGGGTGAAACCCGCTCCATGCGGTCCAAGGAAGAAGCGCACGATTACCGCTACTTCCCTGACCCGGACCTGCTGCCGTTGCAGCTGGATCAGGCTTTTGTCGACGCCATCGCAGCCGACCTGCCCGAACTCCCGGACGAAAAGCGCGCGCGTTTCGAGGCAAGCTACGGCCTGTCGAATTATGACGCAGGTGTGCTGGTTGCGGAGAAAGAAACTGGCGATTTCTTTGAGGCCGTGGCCGAGGGTCGCGACGCCAAGCTGGCCGCAAACTGGGTGATGGGCGAGCTGTTTGGTGCGCTCAATAAAGCCGGGGTCGAGTTGTCGAATTCGCCCGTGTCCGCAGACGCGCTGGGTGGGCTGATCGAAGCGATAGGCAGTGACACGATTTCCGGCCGCACCGCCAAAGACGTGTTTGCCACCATGTTCGAGACCGGCAAATCTGCTGATACGATTATTGATGAACAGGGCCTGAAACAGATTTCTGATGAAGGCGCCATCGAAGCCGCGCTGGATGAGATCATCGCTAGCAACCCGGCCCAGGTCGAAAAGGCCAAGGAGAACCCCAAGCTTAAAGGGTGGTTTGTGGGTCAGGTGATGAAGGCGACCGGCGGTCAGGCCAACCCGGGTGTCGTCAATAAACTGATTAACGAGAAACTCGGTTAGGAGCCGTAAAACCATGTCTAACCGTCAATTGATTTCCACTGGTTCTCCCTTCGAAAAGGTCGCGGGCTACTCCCGAGCTGTTCGCGTTGGCAACATGGTCTACGTGGCTGGAACCACGGGCTACGACTACGAAACCATGACCCTTCCCGAAGGCGTGACCGAGCAGGCTCGGAACTGCATGGAAACAATCAAGAAGGCGCTGGCCGAGGCGGGCGCTTCGCTTGAGCAGGTGGTACGCGCGCACTACTACGTGACCGATCAGAGCTATGGCGAAGACGTCTTTAAGCTCGTGGGTTCCTACTTCGCCGACATCCGACCGGCCGCAACCATGGTCGTCTGCAAGCTTCTGAACGACGACATGAAGGTCGAGATCGAAGTAACCGCACAGATCGAATAATCTCGGCCCTGGAACGCCTCGCTCGACAAGGAACTCTGTTTGCCATGAAAGCCGACCTCGAAAGCGCGTTTTGGGCCGCCGTCGATGCGGCGCACCCGGAAAAGATCATGGCGGCAACCCTGCCGCCCCGCCCAGAGGGTCTGGCGTACGTTTTTGCCGTTGGTAAGGCCGCCATTCCCATGGCGCAGCAGGTTGAGACGCTTTGGGGTGGCGAGTTGCAGGGCATGGTTATCGCACCGCACGGGACCGATGGCCGGCTGTCTTCCTTAGAACTCCGCACGGCGGCGCATCCCTTTCCTGACGCAGCGGGTGCCGTGTCTGCATCGGCTTTTCTGGCTGCCTTGCAGGCGGTTCCCCCGGGGCGTGAGGTGTTGTTTTTGCTCTCTGGCGGGGCATCCAGCCTGCTGCTGGCGACCGAAGGTGGCCCGGCGCCTGATGTTCTGAAGCAAGCGACAAAAGCCCTGCTGAACGGTGGCGCGGATATCCATGCGCTCAATACCGTGCGGCGTGTGCTGTCGCCCCTGCTTGGCGGTGGGGCCGCTCTGGCGTGTCCGGGGCGGGTGCAGACATTGGCGATTTCAGACGTCGTGGGCGATGATCCCGTTGCCATCGGCTCGGGTCCAACGGTGGACAATCCTACCGGCAGCGCGGAGGCACTTGACCTGTTGGATCAGTTTGGCGGCGGCCTGCCAGAGATTGCCCACTGGATCAAACAGCGCCCCGCTGCCACCGCTCTTTCGAGCACGTTCCGCATCATCGCTTCCGGTCCTCATTCGCTCAAAGCCGCAGAAGTTGCCCTGCGAGCCCGCGGTTTCGATGCGAGCATTACCGCTGACAGTCAGGTCGGTCTTGCCGATGACAATGCGCTCATGCTCGCTGAACGCGTCCGCAGGCGGCCTGCTGGGCGCCCGCAGGTTTGGCTCATGGGGGGTGAGGTTGACGTGCGGGTGTCGGGGCAGGGACGGGGGGGCCGAAACGTCCAGTTTGCCGCGCGGATGGCGCAGGCGCTGGACGGCATACCGGCGTGGCAGTTTCTTGCTGCCGACACCGACGGTCAGGACGGCAACGCTCCTAACGCGGGTGCCTTCTGTGACGGGACATCCTGGGCGCGGGCGCGCGCACTCGGTTTGGATCCGGACGCATACCTGGACAACAATGATACACACAGCCTCTTTGAGGCTTTGGGCGATGCCTTTATTACCGGCCCAACTGGTACGAATGTGAACGATTTTAGGGCTCTAGCGTTCGATTAAGAGTATCGCCGGACCGCAGCTTCGTCTCTATTGGCGCATGAAACAGGTACTGGGATTGTCCAATGATCGACCTCTACACNTGGCCCACCCCCAATGGTTGGAAAATCCACATNATGCTGGAGGAATGCGGCCTTGAGTACCGGGCTCATGCGGTCAATATCGGCNAAGGTGAGCAGCATCAGCCCGAATTCCTCGCGATTTCNCCCAACAACCGGATTCCGGCCATCGTTGATCAAGATGGTCCCGGCGGAAAGCCGCTTTCCGTGTTCGAAAGCGGTGCGATCCTGATCTATCTTGCGGAGAAAACGGGCAAGTTCTATTCCGCCAATCTGCGCGACCAGACCCAGATCAATCAATGGCTCATGTGGCAAATGAGTGGGGTTGGTCCCATGCTTGGGCAAAACCATCATTTCGTGAAGTATGCGCCTGAGGAAATCCCCTACGCGCAAACCCGCTACATCAACGAGACCCGCCGACTCTATGGCGTCGCGGACCGACAACTGGCGGACAATGAGTATCTGGCCGGCGGACAATATAGCATCGCTGACGTGGCCTGCTATGGCTGGATGTCCCTGTGGGAGGGGCAAAAGCAAGACATCACCGAGTTTCCCAACGTCGCCCGCTGGCTCGATGCCCTCAGCCAACGTCCCGGCGTACAGCGCGGCATGGCCTTGTTTCGTGAAAAGCGACGGAACTTCGCCAAGGTCGATACGGCGCAGGAACAGCTGTTCGGTAATAAGACCAGCTAAGCGGCCGTCTTAGTCACTGGGACGCCGCTAGCCGTGCGGCGCTTACGGTATAGGACCTGGAACCGGTAGGGGTGCCCCTCAGGCACCATCGGGTGCTCAAATCCCTCGTCCTCTTCATGGTTCATGCCAAGCTTTTCCATCACCCGGCGCGAGCGCGCGTTGATCGGAATGGTGAAGGCAATGACCTCGGCCAGCTCCAGCACAGCAAAAGCATGGTCGATCAGCGCGCCGGCCATTTTGGTCGCATAACCTTTGCCCCAATTGTCGTGGCGGAGCATCCATCCGATTTCCGTGCTGCCAGTAAAGGCCGCCTCAAAGTCGATTTTGCTCAAGCCGACGTACCCGATAAAGGAGTTGGACGCCTTTTCGATGATGGGTTGAAAAAAATACCCGTCGCGAAGGTCTCGCTCCTTGGCGCGAGCCAGGAAATCGCGCGATTGCTGGACCGAATTATGATCCGCGTAGAATTGTCGAACGTAGGGGTCCCGATTCATGGCATGGAACGGATCGAAATCCTCGGTCCGCCATTCACGCATGACCAGGCGCGCTGTTTCCAAAATGATGAGCACTGACCCTGCCTCCCGCTGACCAGGCCGCCTCGGCCTAGGGCTTCACGCTTACCCACAGGAAAAATAGCCGCGGGGCTTTGTCCGAAACCGCTGCTGAAGATACTTAATCCCTATGGTCATGAACATGAAAAAGCTCTGCGTCGGGATTCTGTCGATCGAACAGTTGATCGCTAGCAATGATCGGCGCTCAGAACCCGATCACCCCAAGACGGGTGAGGACTTCATCTACATCACAACCCGCAGCCGCCCGCAGAAATGGGAGTCGATGGTTAATGGTGGTTCTCTGTACTGGATCATCGACCGGCGTCTCTGTTGCCGCCAGGAAATCATCGACTTCAGGGAGGGAAACAAGCAGGACGGGACGCCCGCTTGGCATATTGACCTGCGAGCCGAGGTGATTCCTGTGGAAATTTCCTTCCACAGACCCTTCCAGGGCTGGCGGTATTTGGAATCAAAAGTAGCACCCAAAGATACGACTCTCTCTTTGGGATCCGCGAATCCTACCGATGACGAAATTCCGCATGCGTTGCGTCGCGAATTGACTGATTTGGGTCTCTTTTAGGATTGGTTCCGCCTCAAGCCATGCAGATCAGGCATGACCAGGCGCATAATGGTTTTTTTGCAGAAATCACTTGCACGGGCCGGGGGCAGGGTCTAGATAGAGCCTCGTTCCGCACACAACGGGTCGCCAACAACGTCTCCCACCTTTCGGGGAGAGAGACGAGGGGGTGGCTTTCTCTGCGTCGGACGAGTTCTTTGACATTGTTGGTTAAGACAAAAAGAGAGGATGCGCGGCTGGCGCTGAGTTTTTGGATTTTTTG
>PAHJ01000137.1 GCA_002705565.1 Geminicoccus sp.
TAGCTCAGTGGTAGAGCAGTAGCTTCCCAAGCTACGTGTCGAGGGTTCGATTCCCTTCACCCGCTCCAAGACCTCCCAAAAAACCCAATGAAAACAATGCTTATAGAGCTTCTGTGGCGGTAGCTGTTACACAACACGCTGCATACGACCCCAGTAGCAGGGCGATCTCCATCTTTGCCGATCTGAGTTTGGAGCTGCATGAGCCAGCATCTTCACAGGCGTGGTGACAGCTTTCAGCATGCAGCGCCGGACTTACCTTCTATGACGGTGGAAGAGCCGCATGGGTCGATCTAGTGGTTATGGACTGCTGATGGAGCACAAGACCGCACAGTCCTCTGTGGTGGCTCAGGGCTACGGCACGGGATACAGCCTGACAGTGCTGCAAGAGGCAGCAGAGAGGATCAACGCCGTTGAGGACGGGGGCTATCTGGACCTGCTGCGGACTGAGTTAAGGCATCCTTCACACCAGCCGTCACATTCCGAAACCCAGCGTTTCTCATCATCATGAGATCTAGACAAAATGCGAAGACACAAAACAGTCACATTTGACGTACCAACTGCGATTGTAATGTAAATCCATTAACTGAGTTATTGAGGAAAATGAAATGCTCGGTAAACATGTAGGCTCGATGAAGGGCCAAACTGCGGTCAAGGCATTACCTAGCGAATATGGGATGCCCAAGCTAGAAACCACGGGTGCAGGTGAAGGCACTCTGCTAGGACAGCCAGTCCAGTTTATGGCCACCTATCACGCAGAAATGCAGGCTGATGGTTCCTTCTACGGTGAGTGTCCTAGTTCTGGCGTGATTTTGTCACAGGCTGGTGCTGCAACCTATCGTGCAACCGGCGCAGGTCATCCTACTGAGGATGGTGGGTCGAAGTTTCGTGGCGCAGTGTACTTCTCAAGCCACTCCGAAGCCTTCGCAGAATTAAATGGGAAAGCATGTGTCTACAGTTGGGATGTTGACGCCGATGGCGTGGCGTCTTGGGAAATTCACGTCGTCGATTGACCCAATCCGAAGTCATCGCCATTGACATGGATTGAAGGCTCAACATCGGGAAGTGTCATCGGTGGCGCTGACCTTCCCCTCCGACACCTTTGCAGGGACTGCGTTATCGCTCAGTCCCTGTTTGCTTGTCGGCATCTGGAAAAAATCCGGAACTGTTACGGGGGCAAGGCACAGGAAACGGTCCGTCTTAGCCATTTAGCCGGATGGCTTACCGCTTTCCGCACACAGCCTCACGAAGTTCGATGACCGATCGGATGCATTGAGATCGTCTATCGGTCCTTGACGAAGGCCTTGGTCGCAATGGTGCAGCACGCAAAAGAAAGCTGGTCTATTCCTTTGGAAAAGTAAGCGACGATGCCCTTGAAGCGCTTCAATGCGACAAGAGGCATTTGGTCATAATCACCCCAATTTAGGGACCCCAATCAAATATCAGCGTATCTTGCGTCGTCAATGTGCCGTCACTTACTTGCAATACGATCGTCCAATCATCGCCTGCAAGCCGCGCCTCGTACCCACCATTAAAACCCAAATTAACATTGTTAGAGCCTATCTGCCCAAAGACGAATGGATTGTAATAGACGCCGTCGGTGTAATCTGCTCCAGGCACTGCTGGGTCGTCGTTATTAACGTCATTTGACGTCACAGAGACAATTGTCATGGTTAAATCGTCATTATCAGGATCGGAAATAAACGGTGATAAGTCGTAGAGTGAGGAGTAAAAATCAGGAAAAGTAAGCACGTTGCTAAAACTCGAAAAGTCGATCGTGGGTGCGCTATTTCCCGTATCTGCGGAGGGCGTTTCCTCAGTTGCAGGCGTTTCTTCGGTCTTGTTCTGAAAAAAGCCAGACCCTAGGCCGAGCGCAGCCAGCGATAGGCCCGTACCGGCGACACTAGACATGTCGGCCCCATTTGTTTCTGGTAAGGAACCTTGCTCGCTCTGCGCCAACTCATACCTTTGAATGTCGACCTGCTCAAACATGCGAGGCGCCGGTCCATCGCCACTCCAAAGTGGACTGGAGTCAGTAGCTAGAACAGCCGAACCATCAGGCGAGCGTATGGGTTGTACGTCGGACATCAACGGCGACCGGATTGCCCCCATCACGGGCAAGCTCTCGATCGATGCCTGGGCCAACTCATCGGTAATCAGCAGCAAGCCGTCTTCTAGGATCAGGTATTGGTTTGGATCAAGGCTAAGTTCCTCACCGGTCTGGAGGTTGAATACGACCACGCCATCATTCATCAATTGGTAATGATCCGGCAGCAAGAATGTCTGTCGCTCGGTCTCTTCGCTTGCAGCATTAGCCAAGCCCGACCAACCAATCGCACCAGCAACTAAGCCGAGAGCCGATACAGACGATTTGAATGCCTTACGGCTAGTCTTGCGACCAGTCTTGCCAGTGTGAAACATATCCAGTCCCCCTTTGAGAAGTTCGTAAAACCATCTCACACCCGTGGGGTAACATAGCTACATGCTGACATATTAACACTTCAATAGAGTAACCCTTAAGGAAAGGTCTTTGTCATCACCGTGGATGTGTTCCTGTGCATAACTATGAAATTTCGACAGAAAAATAGCCAAGTCGCTTAAATAGCATCCTTTCCTAGCAGACAAAAACACCTTTATGAGACAAAATTATTATAAGAGCGCTGGCACTAATTGTGCTGCCGAGGAAAAGATATTTCCACACTCAGACCAAACCTTCGCCTTTGTGGGGCGTGGTGGCGCAAATGGTCCGACAGATCGACACGATTACTTAACGCGCCCTTGCAAGTCATGAGAAAATACATGCAGCGGCTAAAGCTATTTCGACACTTAGCTACGTCAGAAAAGGGCTAAATCCTCCCTATGGGACTCACAGATCCCTTCAGCGCGCGGTCTGCAAGTTTAGTGGGCTCCAAAAAATACTTCAAAACACGCTCCTTATGCCCACCGAAACCGGGTGATCTCCACATCTGCCAACGGGAGCTGTGAACCACATGAGCAAGCACTTGCATCGGCGTGGATACAGTTATCAGTCTGGGCGAGTCTTTTCGAGTGAACCTCAGGCCAACGGCTGGAAGGTGGGTGCCTGCGAAATCACGGAAGGCCGAAACCCTTGAGGAGGCAGAACGTCATGCAACACTGTGGGATGGAGAGTTCGACACACGATAACCTTTAGTGTGCGTTGCTGGAGTGGTGCGGTGCGATTGGGGCCCTTGCCGTGGCCGATAAGACCAAGCCCAAGCCCCGCACGCGCCTCGCATTGAGCAACAGGACTCTGGGTTTAGGCCGTAATGCTGGTTGGGTCGTCCAGCACACCGTAATCCTTTGAGGATTGGTTGGCGTACATGTCGTTGCTCATGACGTCTGCAAACACCGGCCCGGCTTTGTAAGCCTCACAGGCTTCCTTGCTCTCCCAAAGGTAGACACCGCCGTAGATCTTGTTTTCTTCGTCACCCAACCAGTGCTTGCTGATAAGGCCTGGCATGTCGGCAAAAACTTGCGCAACGTCTGTGGCGCCAGCGTTGTAATCGGCGTGGGGAATATTGAGTTCGAAGTTGATTACTTGAATGTGCATGACCGAGTTCTCCACTGTTTGCACTAAATAATAAACAGTACTGATCTGACGGTAGAGTGCTTTGATAAGCGAAACCAAGCAAAACTTCATGAAGGCAAATAATTGAATTGTTTTGAGGCGTCTAACTGATTTTAGGCGTTTCTGTTCAGAAGCCTCCGGTGGACATGCGGAGCTGGGTCTGGAGTAGAGCGGCGTGAGGTGAAAGGGGTGGGGGGCTCGGAAAGAACAGTTGACCCTGCTAAGGAAAGTGCCGAATGCGGGTGCTGGGATCTCTGACTCATAAGACGACGACCCGCTTCAAGAGTCCTCACCGTAGGGAAATCTAACGACGATGGGTGATGCCACCAAACTCAGGGATATGACCGCCTTTGCCAGTCTATCGTTTCCGGCGGCTTTGGCGGCCAGTTTGAAAGATGGTTTGCTGCGATCTGGGGCCGACCAGCCNCATGGCGGTCAGAGCAGTCGTNCCCTGAGCGTTGCTCGCATTGATACGCCGTTGGAGACNATGGTCGCGGTGGCGGATCNCCGCTCGTTGCACGTTCTCGAGTTCTTCGACCGGCGTATTTTTGGCGCGCAGATGGAGGCTGTTGCANAGGCGACAGACCGGCGTTTTTGTGTGGAAGATAATGCGGTGATCGTTCGTCTCAGGGCGGAGTTGGAAGCGTATTTTCGGGGAGAGTGCAGCCATTTCGAGACCCCGCTGGCCTTGCACGGAACCCCTTTTGTCCAATCCGTATGGCGGGCGTTGCTGCAAGTTCCCGCCGGTGAAACCCGAAGTTATGGCGCCTTATCGCGGGATTTGAACAACCCCGGTGCTGTGCGCGCCGTGGCTCAGGCCAACGGGGCTAACCGGATTGCTGTTATCGTGCCGTGCCATCGGATTATTGGCGCCGATGGGTCTCTGACAGGCTATGGCGGTGGTCTTTGGCGCAAGCGGTGGTTGCTGGACCACGAGGCCCGGCATTTTGGCAATTTATTGCTATGAGGATTTTTGGTTCCTTGGTGCGCTTAGGGACTGGGCGAGGAGATCGGCGCCGACAGGGCGTCATCGCCTGACCCTTCGTCTCCGTGTGCTTCGTCTCCGTGCGCTTCGTCGCCCTGATCATCAGCAGCATCGCCACGGAAACGCTGACCGCCGGGCCGGGCCGCACGCGCTCGGTCGGCCATATTTTTCATGCGATCGCGCACCTGATCAAAGCCTGCGCCAAAGGAGGCATTTTCAATCGAGTTTGCCCATCGTTCCGCATCACCCAGCGCACCATCCATGGACTTCATGGTTGCTGATAAATCTTGGCTTTCGTCCTTGAGCCAGACCAGCGAGGTGCGGACGTAGACCAGCGCCAACCCGTTCCGGCGAAACGCACCTTTCCACCCGCCAGCGCTCAGGCCGGCGGCTTCCAGCATCCATCCCATGGATTTTTCGATGCTACGTCGGGTTTGAGCGGCGAGGTGCAGGTCTGATCGGGCGGCCATAGCCATGACTCCCAGGGCATCCTTGAACGGTTCCAAGGCATCAAAGCGCGCCATCATGACCTCAAACAGGCGGTCACGCGCCGAGTCCTCCATCGTGATTGCCCCCACTTCGTCCAATACCTCCGCATCAATCTGCTGGTTCAATGCACCGATCAGGTCGTACTTGCTGCTCAGTTGGATGCGCAGTTCGGCAAGGCTCATGTCAGTGGCCTTGGCGATGTCAGTGAGGCTGACATTCGACCAGCCACGGTCCACGATCGCGTCATAGGCTTGCTTCAGCGTGTCGAGGGTGAGGGCCATAGGGGATGCTCCTTGTATCGATCTATCCTTTATATGGGGTCAGTGGACGGATTTTTTTAGACGTTACGGCGTCGCGGCACGCATTTGGGTATCAAAACAAAATGCAGCGCCTTCGAAGGCGCTGCACTTATGTAGGTTTTGACGACGGAACAGCGTGAGCCCGTCAAGATGATAGGCTCACTGCGGCCTTACTGCGCGCTTACTGCGCGGCGCAAACAGCGGCCAGTTCAGCGGCGCTGGACGTCCCCGTAATCAGCCGCGCGATGTAGGCTTCCTGATCGCCCAACTGAGACCGCTGGCTTTCAATAAAGACGTTGTTTTCCCGTACCACACGCTGCAATCGTTGCAGCTCCTCGGACATGTTCCGACGGCGGGTCTGGCAGCTTTCAAGCTCGATTAAAGCTTCTTCGAGTTGCGCCTTGATGACCGCATAGGACGGGGTCTGCTCGGCTAAAGCCGCCGACAGACGGTCGCGTTCAATCGTCACGGCCTCCAGACGGTTGGCGATGGCGTCGTAAGAAGGATCCTGTGCGCTGACCAGCGCTAGCAAGCGGTCTCGCTCGTTGGTCAGGCTTTGGACCTGTGACTTCAAGACGATATAGGACGGGTTCTGGCTGTCCAGCATGCCGATCACATGGTCGCGCTCGCGCGTTACCTGTTCGAGTTGGGCGATGACGATATCGTAATCCGGATCCTGACGCTCCAGCAAAGCCGAAAGCCGTTGGTTCTCAGCCGCGACCGCGCTGAGGCGCGATACCACCAGCTCGTATGCAGGATCTTGAGAGGATAGTTCCGCAGCTAGGCGGTCCCGTTCTTCAATCACGATGGTCAGGTCACGCTCAATGATGCGGATGTCCATGGTTTCGTTGCCCGACGCGGCAGCGATAATCGTAACCAGGCGCTCCTGCTGGGCTTCGAGCAGCGCGACGTGGTCGCGCAGTTCAGCGTAGGTTGGTTCCTGCTCATCCAACGTGGTGCGCAAACGGTTGCGCTCCTCGGTCATGGTCTGCAGGTCGGCAATCAGGGTATCACGCTCGATAATCAGACTGGCGTGGTTGCCTATGCAAGTTTGTGCCGCCGCGCCCAGTTCTTCAAAAGCAACCTGGGCCAAAACGTCCATTTCGTCCCCGGAGTGACAAGCTGACAAGAGGCTCAGGAAGGATCTCCGCGCGTCTTCGAGTTGAATGTGCAGCCGGCGGGTTCTGATCCGTTCATCGCCCAGAGCCATCCGCGCCTCATCCAGCGTTGTCCGCAGCAACCGCAGGTCCATCGACAGACGCTCGATGTCGGTATCGCGGTCCACGAGGATGGAGCGCAATTCGTCATTGGTTTCCGTCAGCATGCTGTTGCTTACCAGCAGCGCGTCGCGCTCTTGGTTGATGGTGGCCAACTGGATCATAAGCTCGTCGATGATCCGGGCGCGCTCTTCCAGCTCGGGTTCCAGCGTCGCAACGGAGTCGCGCAGCTCATCATTCTCGGCCTTGAGAATGTCGATATCGGCGTAGGCAGCGTTCAGGCGGTCCCGCAGATCGATGATCAAAGTGCTCAGGGCATCGTTCTCATCTTCGATGGTCGTGATCTGCAGGGTTTTTGCGTCGATTTCGATACCCGCTTCACCCCTTGCCGCGACGGCTTCGTCGCGCTCGATGGTCAGGGTCCGTCGGTCGCTCACCCACTCGGACTTCTGGCCTTCAAGCACAATGATCTGTTGCTCCAAACCTTCCTGGTTCTCGAGCAAAACGGCGGCCTCCTCGCGTAAAACCACGATAGAGTTTTCGGCCTCAGTGGCCATGCGCTGCGCTTGGGCGAGTTGGTCCATCAGCATGATGATCGTCTGGTCGCGATCCTGGACAATCTCGGCCAGTTCATCGGCGCGCTGATTCATGGCGCTGACGCTCTGCGAGAGCGTTGTGATCTGAGCTTTGTTTGCCTCAGACGATCCACTCAGGTTCTCGATCGACGCCTGCGCGTCTTGAAGGCTGAGGGTGAGATCGTTGATTGTGACTTCGTTGCTGCCCAGGTTGTTGCTCATGGTGTCAATGGTGGCGTTCAGGCGCGCGATTTCTGCGTCCTGGTTGGCCACACCGTCAAGCGATACGCGCAGGCTCGAAATCTGCTCGTTTAGGCTAGCAATCACAGCGTTTTTCCGCGCCAGCAGGCCGTTCAGGCTCTCGATCGTCTCGCGCAGCTGCTCGATGGTGCTATCGCGGTTGGCGATGGTCCGGTCCTTGGTCGCCAGTTTGGCGGCGACGCTGTTCACCTCGGTGCGTAGGGCCTGCTCGCTGTCTTCGAGCATGGTGATCCGGGCCATCAGCTCCGCGATGCGCGCGTCCTTACCAGAGTTTTCGCCGATCTGCGTCTGGAGCACCAGCAATTGCTGGGCCTTGTCCGCCAGCAGGGCTTCCAGTCGCGCAATTTCTGCGCGCAGCGTGCTGTTGTCACCATCCAGGCGCTCGACGGCAGTCGTCAGGCTTTGGATTTGTAGCAGCAACTCAGCGTTCTGGGCGGCCAGGTCGTCTTTCTCGGCGCTTAGCTCATCGAGCATGTTTTGCAGCTGCGCGTTGGTGATATCTGCTGCGGCAATCTCTTCTCTGAGAGACCCAACCAACGCTGTTAGCTGTTCGATCTCAGCGGTCAGGGCGTCAACTTCGTCGCCATCACGCTGGTTCGCCATGGCGGCGGCCAGGCGGTCTTCAAGCTGGGCAATCAGAGCCTTCAAGCGTTCGATTTCTTCCAGCTTGGCGGCATGCTTTGCAGTCAGTGTTGTGTGGTCCTGTTCCAGCATCAGAATCGTAGCTTCCAAGCCGTTGATTTTCTTCTGCTTGCTGTCATTGGCGTTCCGCAAGCGGATGATTTCGGCCTGCAGGGCCTCAAGATCGGCGGTGCGGTCTGCGTTTTTGAGACGCTGAGTCAGAATTACGATCTGGTTCTCAAGGTCAGACTGCACCATTTCCTGCTCGCTCAGCCGTGCCCGCAGCGCGCTGAGCATCTCTTTGAGGCTGGCGTTTGCGGTCCGAAGCCGGGACAGGCGGAACAGGAAATCGGTGTACCGTGGCAGCTCGGCGGCGCTTTCGGTCTGGATCAGGAAGCCGCCAGTTTCGGAGGTCAAACACTGCATCTGTTCGACCGATTCAGCCTCCAGCGCGATGCCGAGCAGGAACACAGGAATATCCCGGTCCTTCAGATTGGGAACCAGATCACAAACATTGACACCGCAGTTGTCTTCACCGTCGGAGACCACGACAATGGCGCCCTCGGACTGGGATGGGATCTGATTGGCAGCAAGCGCAACCGCGTCGCGCAGGGGCGTTTTGGCCCGGTTGACTGGAGACAGCGTACCAACATACCCACGCAGACTGTCCAGGTCGGCGCCCGGTTTGGCGAGCAGCTCAATATCCGAACAATTGTTCTCGCTGCGGTGTCCAAAGGCAACCAGACCCGTATTCGACTGCGCGGTGACGTCGGGCAAGACATCGGTCAGCATGGTTTGCGCAATCTCATAGCGGCGTTCGCTGCCCAGCAATTTGAGCATCGATCCCGACATATCTACGACAATCATGGTGGTCGTATCCGCGCGTTCTTGTGCGCCTGCTGGTGAGGCGGTGACGCCCCAGAGCATCGCCATTGCGGCGCCAAGCATTCGAACCATCACAGAAGAGCGTTTCATTGTGCTGCCTTTGTTATTTCACGCGACTACGGACAAGAGGTATCGCGCTGGTAAAGGTGGTGATTTGGCCTCTGGTAGAGACGCCATGACATACCCTTGGCTGTTACAGATGACCAAGGAAACGGCAACGATTTGAATAACCAGACGAGCATTAATCTCGGCTCGACGTATTTATGAGACAAGAATTTCAAACAAATTTGAATTTTAAACAACAGGCCTATAGGTGAATCGAAGTGTCTGGAGTGACATCACTGTAGATTCGTACCGGATCTCCTCGGAAAAACCGTGCTTTTTTCTGGTTATGCGAGTGTCGTTTGGAAGCAACGTATTGAGAATAGAATGTGGCACCAAACCTCAGAATTGGTCGCGTAATTGCTGGCATGCCGCGTTCTGGTCGAAAAATCCTGACATGATTCGCCTTGAAGGAATCAGGTCTGTAGCTGTCAGGCTGGTGGTCGCCAGATCGAACAGAAAAACCGACGCCTCATCGCCGCTTTTCGTTTTAGGGATCTGTACAGCAGCCTGTCCAAGCGTGCCCGTTTCGCAGAAAATCGCCCCCGCCATATCCAATGATCCCATCTGGTGGTTGGAGTGTCCGTCCAGGGGAATGCGTGCCAGTTCATCAAGCTTGCTGCCGTTCCATTGGTGGATGCGCAGGGTTGGCCGGATGTGTGGGGTCTCGATGACCGCAATCTCGCGGCTGCCGTCACCGTCCAGATCCACGGCACCATCAAGCGGGTTAAGCCAGCGGTTGGCAGCGCCAATGTAGCCAGACTGGGCCATGGGGAAGACCGATGCCGAGGTGGTGGCCGTTCCCGCGTCAAAGGCGTAAAGCGCCAGCGCCGCGCCCAAGTCGCGATGCGTGACGACGACGATCACTTCCTGCGTGCCGTCGTCGTCCAGGTCGGTGATGCGAACGCGCCGGTCTTCAAACACCTGCTCATAGGGCAAATTGTAGGGCTGCAAGGCCGAACCCTGCGCATCGATGGTCAACAGCGTGCCATACTCGAAAGGCTGGCCAAACACGCCATGTTGGTAGCGCTGCGTCGGATTGGCCAGACAGACCCCGGTGAGATCGTCACAGGGGCCCAGTTTCACGGTGTTGACCACCGCCTGCGCGCTGGCGTCGGCGGGAGCAAGGGCCATCAGGGCCGCAAAGATAAACATAATCGCAGCAACAACACTGTCGAGGACCCGGGCGCCGCGAACCGTTGAGAGGGCAGGTGCCATTTGCTTTGCTCCGTAGCTGATGGTGAAGAACCAGAGGAACGACGCGGTTGCCGCGCCCAGCGCGAACCACCAGCGTTCAGGGCCAAACTGTGCGCCGGTTGAGCCCAGTTTCACAACGGTATCGAAGTAGACGTGCGGGTTGAGCAGCGAAAACCCCAGCGTTGTCGTAACCGCACGCATGACGGAAGGCGCAACGTCGTCGCCGCTGGTCAGCCAGCTTTCCTCCGGCGTCTGAAACACGCGACGAAGGCTCACCAGGCCGTACCAGGTCAGAAACGCCACGGCCATCCACTTGGCGATAAAGGCAATCACCGGAAACTGTTCGATCACCAGATACAGGCCG
>PAHJ01000138.1 GCA_002705565.1 Geminicoccus sp.
TCGAGGCGCTTCGGCAGGCGCAGGCGGTGCAGGCGGCGTTGGAGAAGCAGGCGGTCGCGAACATGCGCGTCGAGGCGGAGACCAAAGCGCGGATCGAAGCGGAGGCCAGAGCTCGGGTCGAAGCGGAGGCCAGAGCGCGGATCGTGGAAGTGGAAGCCAAAGCGCAAATCGAACAAACTAATTTGAAAGCGCAGGTCGAAGCGGAGGCCCGAGCGCGGGTCGAAGCAGAGGCAAACAAAGCAAGGATTGTGGAAGTGGAAGCCAAAGCACGGGTCGAAGCAGCGAGCAAAGCACAGGTCGAGGCGGAGCACAAGGCACGCTTCGCAGAGCAGGAGATGAAAGCGAAACTCGAACAGCAAGAGTTGCGAGCTCGCCTCGAGCAGGAGCTCAAGATCAAAGAGCTGGAGCTCAAGGCCAAAGCGGAGGTTAGCAGCGAAAGTGTGACTGCTTCGCCGCAGAGGGACATGCGCGCGGAATTCGAGCAGATTGCGCGCGAAGCCGAGACTCGTCGCGAGGTGCGCCCTCATGGAATATGTGCCAAGATGCGTCTCTGACATTTCTGCCCTCGTCACAGGATTCCGCAGTCAAGGCTGTTCAAGAGGCCGCTGCACGCGCAGCGGAGGAAACGGCGAACTTGCAGAAAGAGCAGATGGACAGAGTGCTCGCCGAAATGCTGCAGGTGAAGAGCAGGCTGGCTGACGCTGAAGCCCGAGCATTGGAGGCGGAGAAATTCAAGCTCGAAGCTGCAGCCATCCACGAAGAAACGAGGGCCTCGCCTAAACTCTCGAAGGCGTTGGACTCGGACGCCGAGGAGGGCTATCGAACGGGCGACAAGGTCGAAGCGCGCTTCAAAGGTGGCGCAAAATGGCGCCCGGGCCGCATCGCCAACGTCAATCGCGACGGCACGTACGACGTGCGCTACGACGACGGCGACGACGAGCGCCGCATTGAAAGCCGCATGATCCGCAGGCAGGTGGACAATGGGCTCCAAGCGGTGCGCGAAACACCGAAGTCCGCGACGCCAGCATCGAAGGCACTCGTGCAACCGCAAGTAGGTGGAACTGTCTCATCGACGAAAAAGCGAACGGCCGAGAAGAAGCCGGCTCATCAAGATGTGCTGAGTTCGCCATTTGGTCGTGAGCTCAGCCCGGTCGAAAAAGCAGGATTGGCTCTCGCACGCGAGCTGGCTATCAAGGGCGCGGGCGAGAAGCAGGCGCTTCACGGGCTCTGTCTCATCATCGGCGATGGTGCCAAGGTCCTCAAGTGCGGGAAAATCAAGAAGAAGTCACAGAATTACTCCGACAGTCCTAAGGTCTCTGTTCTTGTGGACAATGCTAGCGAATTCAGTGCCGGCGCGGCCGGAGACGGCGCAATCGTCATCAATCTCGGCGGAGATTATCTCTGCGCCAGCTTTGGCGTCGACGACACATCGCTGGGTGACGCGGAGGGTGGCGGCATGCGGCACCAGGCGGCCTCGGCGATCGCGCAGCAGGCGGGCGGGTGCTTTGTCATCAAGGTTTCGGAGGACGCATGCGGTTGCTCCGGCAAGCCCATCCACGACGCCATGATGGATATCTTCGACCGCTGCAAATATGCAAAAAAAGTGCCCGTCCACTCTTCAGAGGAACGACCACCACTTGCAGAGGCATCCGTTGACGCTATTGTTGGTGCTATCAACTCGCTCGGAGAAGCTTACACGATTTACACGAACGAAGTGCGCAGGAACAAAATCAGCGGCGCATTGCTGATGGAGGATTATGACAACGATGAGGACGGTGCGATTCAGGAATGCCTCTCAGAGATGCGGGTCACATCCTCGCTCCATCGTCGCGTGCTGTTAAAACTTTTTCGCGATTGGCGAAACGCCGACCGTGATGCTGCCAACCCAGAGCCTGAGCCACAAGAGGAGCTCCTTGCTATCATCGATCTTCCCGCTGCTCGCGCTGATTTCACGATGCCCTCGCTATCCGCAGAAGCTGCCAAGAAGATGCGTGAGTGCGCAGACGGCACACTTTGGTGCTTGGACGCAGCGGGCGTGAAGATTAAACTCGCACACTTGGGCGGAGCGGCGATGGCGATTGATGGACTCGACGGTATCGATTTGCTGTCGCTGCCTCTGCCGGTGCTGAAAAAGCGGCTCGTCGATTCGAAGGCTCCACAGCATCAAATCGATCAGACGTTTCGCTTTCTGGATCGAGAGGGCGCCGAGTTCTACCGCATCGTGCTTGAAGGGCTTCGAAAGGAGGGCCACGGCGTCTTCGCCCTTGCCGATCTGCAATGGAGTGCTTTCGTGGCAGAGGGTAGCTTCGGTCGTGTGCACATGACCTCACATCGGTTCTCTAACGACGCTGTGTGCGTCAAGTTCATCGCCACGACGCCAGAGCTCGAGCCCTACTCGTTTGCGTATCCAGGCGCACAGCGTCAGCCGCGAGATGTAGCGCAGGCCGAGGTCGAGCAAATGATGAGGGTCAAATCACGATTCTGCGCGCAAGCGTATCAGTACGCTCTTGTCGGCGACGTGCTCTGCGTGCAGATGGCGTATTACAAGGGCGGTACGCTGACCGAACTCTTGAGCAAGAATGCCAGGCCTTCCGAGCCGGTTCTTCGCAAGTGGTTTCTTCAGCTTGCGACCGGTGTGGCCGATCTTCACGCGAAACGGATCTGCCACCGCGATCTCAAGGGCGACAATATTTTCTGCTCGTCCACCAAACCAGACGAGTCGGACCTGCTGCTTGGCGATCTCGGGCTCGCAGTCCAACTCGACAGCAGCGGGCAGAAGCTTCGTGAGTTTGTGGGGACGCCTGCGACGATGGCTCCGGAGGTTTTGGAGAAGAGGGTGCAGTACGGGATCAAGTGTGACGTGTGGAGCCTCGCGTGCGTGTGCTATCACATTGCGACCGGCGGCCTGCCCGCGTGGCAAGAGTGTGACGACTTTGACAGCTTGTTCACCGCCGTGCCAGCGCAGTACAGTGCCGGCGTTGCAGACATGCTTCGTTTCGCTCTCGTGAAGGATGCCGCATCTCGGCCTTCGGCGAGCGAGGTCGTCGCGCACCTGCGAGAAAACCTTGCGCCGTCGGTGGTGCTGGAAGACGAGCCGAGCCCTGACGACGACAAAGGTCGGACAGTCGAGCCGCCGACGCAGGGCGTGATTCGTGAGGGGCCGGCGCTCATGTTTTCGTCAGAGAGCGAGTCATGGGATCCGATTGTGCTCTCCCTCACAAAAAGTGCGCTCTACTTTCGACCGTTCTCTTACGACCTTGACGGTAAAACGTGGACGGAGATTCGGTTCCCTGCGGGTGCTATCGATGGCGCTTCGACGACTGTGAACGAGGCCGCGGAGCCCGATCCGAACGACAACGACGAGTATCTCCTCTACACCTATGGGATAGCAGCCACTTTGAAAAGACGCTTGGAAGTTATTGACAAACGTCCGCCTTTGGGACCTCCGCCACCAGGGCACATGGAGCTCATGCCCGATGATGCGAGAGCATCCCGGTATTCAAAGCTCTATCCGTTTGCCCTCACGGTAGAATCCGACGATCGCAGACTCTTTGCATTCAAAAGTGGCGACGACATGTGGTCGTGGGCTAAAGATATCTATCATCGCGGCCGAACAGTGACTGAAGCTGAGAGTGCACGCGCGACTGTCGAAGCGTTGAGCATGCTGCTGGCGGTGCGTCATGAGGATTACGAGAGTTTCGCTCTCGTTGAGTCCAAGGTTGAGAGATGCCTGCTGTATGGTGCTGACATGGTCAACGGCTTGGTAGTGCCAGAAGGAAAGACTGCGCCACAAGGCAAGTATGTATGCGTCGGCGGCGATCGGATCAGGCCCTTGAACATGACGGGATTCAAAATGTCGAGCCTGTGTGAGTTGATTGAAATGATTATCGTCACGACTGCCAGAGACCCGGAGCAGGCCAAAGTTATGATTGCATATGGCTTCTTTTCCGCTCTCGCGAACCTGGAAGTAGAAACGGATGCGGCTCTTTTCTACTCGAAAAAATGCACCTTCTTGCAAGAGAAGCTGAGCCGGCCTGAGATCTTGAGGTCGATGCTTGATTACAGGTGGTGGGACGAGGACAAGGGACTGAGCAGTACCTATTGCGGCAACGCAATCCAAAGCTTGGGATTCAAGTATTGGTGGCCAGGGACCCGTCGTCGTAGTCTGATGCCGGCTGAGCGTGAAATTGCTGTCCAGTTGATTGCATTAGGAACAGGCGCCACAGGAAATGCGCAAATGGAGAAGGAGTTGACGGAGCTAGCGGCGGGCAGCCCGACAGAAATTGATGTGTCTGAGGAGAGATGGAGCCGGCCTCATCATAATGATTTCTACGACTGGTTTAAGGCAAATTACCAGTTTGATCCCGACAAATACCGCCTTGCGATCACAGTGCTGCCGGTGTCACCGCTACTTACGCTCAAAGATACACTCGTGTCCCTCAACTTGGCCCACCACAGCTTGATTGAACTACCGGAAGATTTCTTTCAGCTCCAGAGTTTACGCAATCTGTCGGTCTTCAATAACTGTTTGCTTAGCATATCTCCGTCCATCTCAAACCTGACAGCGCTTGAAAACCTCAACGTGGCTCGTAACCTGCTCGAAACGTTGCCGGTCGAGCTCGCTGTGCTCACCAAGCTGCAGTCACTGGAGTTGGACCCATCCGATAAGATCACAAGCCCACCGAAGGCTGTGTGGTGGAGCGGAAGGGGTGTTAATCTGCAGGGCATTCAAGCTTTTCTCAAGGCGGGAGCCACGTCGGGTACCATCGAGAACACTCAGGTCAAGATGCTCGTGCTTGGGCGCTCTGAAGCAGGCAAAACGTCGATGATCAACGCGCTTCTCGCCGGTTCATCGCAGTTGACGCGAGTCGGCGACCGTACTGTTGGGATCGACCAGCACACGCTGAATATGCGGCTCGAAAGCGATGCGGAGTTTGCCGGTGCGCTTGTTGCCGGGGACCTAGTCGAAGCAAAGCCACCCAGCGAATCAGCGTCGTTCAACGTGGGTGATGTCGCGTACTATGACACCGGCCGCGGGTTTCACGACCGAGTGGTGATCGCCCGCCTCGCGCAGACCCCGAACCGAAAGGAGAATGGCGAGGAGCCAGAGTCGAAGGATGACAGTGATAGCAAGCACTATGACATCACAGTTGTTGCCGATGGTGAGGCAAAAGCGGTGCTCACACAGCTGTTCGATGCGTCAAAGCCAACCGAAGGCTTGTTACGGGAGGGAAGTGCTGCGTTCTACGAACAGCGCGGATCCGTGTATGTTCCTGTCACGATCGGGAAGGTGACCGGCGACGAATGCGAGCTTCACAAGACTCACCTGTCAGTAGCCCGTGATGCGATCGCAGTCCCACTCTCACTCATAGCTGCTTCGGCGCGGATTTGTGGAGTGTGTGTCATCGTTCGGTTCCGTGAAAGCGATCGGTTCGATAGCGGATTTGCGATCCACGCAGCACGCGAGGATGGCAGCTTTGACCTCATTGCTGAGATGCTGCGCGAAGATGTGCCACCCGCGCAGCTCGCCGTGCCGCCAGTAGCGCTCACCAGAGGTGCCAAGGTGCACCTGAAGGTCGAGGAGGGCGGCGACAAGTACGTGCGCGCTGTTGTTGTCGCGGTTCGCGAGAACAGCACATGCGACGTGACCCCTGTCGGCGACCCAACGGAACACACAAAATCCGAGCTGCTCGCGCCGGCCGATTCGTCTGGCGCGCCATCGGTCGCTGACTGGCATAACGGCATTCCATGCTTGGTCAAGACTGGCATCACCTTTGTTGCAGCCTCGATTGCGGACGCGTGCGATGATGGCACATTCGATGTTATAGGAGACCAAAAGCGAGAGGTTTCACTCGCTGATCTTGCCAGACCAGTAGTAGCGTCTGCATTGTCAGGCGGTGACGATGTCTTCGTTCGAATGGACGATGCTGATATCCTGGAGGCTTCACGCATCATCGCCATCTCGAGCGATCTAAAGTGCGCATACAGAGAATTAGGTGCGCACAAAAGAAAGCCAGCCTCCGATTCGCGCAAAATGTTGACCCTCTTTCCGCGTGCGCTCTCTGCTTTAGGTTCGCTCAAAATCGGCGGCGAATGCGTTTCGGCATGGACGTTTGTGAATTGGTCTGCGCGCAAAAATGTGCGGTCGACGCTCACTACCGCTGACCCAGCAGACACAGATGCCATCGCAAATCAAAGCGCCCTCGCCGGTACGATCGTCCAGATCCGAAAAGGTGAAAGCTCTCTTATCGAGCTGGCTCTCGCCGCACAACGTGCTGGCGCAGTGGGGGTTCTCTTCGTGAGCGATGATGCCAACCCTGTCGCAGCGCCGAGCACGGAAGACGCCGGCAGCACTACATTCGACCTGGTCGTGAAGGTGGCCTTCCCCAGATTGGAAGAGATCAGTTCGTCGTTCGATGAATTAGGCCGTGTCAAGGAAGATCTTTCCGAGGAGGCGCAACGAATGGGCTTGGAATCAGGCTCTGTCTTGGTCGGAGTCGTATGTCCGAGGCTGGGCACGCCGATGCAATGTGGTCATGACCTCGGTGAGATGATCCAGGGCTGCCTTGGTAGCAACGAAGATGAGTTCCAGCGCAACCTCGTCACCTCGGGCCTGTTAGCGTCCGAGGAAGAGTTTGAAGACCAAGCCGAAGAGATCATGGAGACCCTCGAAATCGAGCTTCGCTTCCGGCCTGCAATCGCCATTCCCGTGGTGATGGTCTCGGGCAACGTCGGCGTTCAAACTCCAGGNACGNCCGTGNNCTTTGAAGGGCTNGACGGGTCGACCGCATCGAATGGTGCCANGACTTCATGCGTCCAGATCACACANGTGAAGGAGGAGGAAGGGGACTATCACACCGCATTCTTTGATGCGGTGCCCNNGGGTGGGCTNTTGCGGTGGTCGATCGAGCTCGGTGAGGAGGGCAATTCGCGATCGTGGCGTCTCTCGCGCCTCGGCATCGCAACTTGCACAGANGAAGTCGACACGGCCCCAAGCAGCTGCACCGGCCTGAATCTGGGCATCTGGCAGGATGGCAAAGTGTACGAGAGGAAGGACGGGCGGGATAAGAGATCCCGCTGCTCGGGTCAAACACAGCCGGGACAAGCGCTTGTTTTTGAGCTTGATCTTTCGGGCGAAGGCGAATTCTCGGTTTACCGCGGTGTCAAAGCTGGTTCGTCTTGGGCGGCCGGAGAGCTCGTGCATCGGTTCACGGGCTGCCACGACTTGATGCTCAAAGATTACGCATGGCACCCGTGCGTCGCGCGCATGCGAATCGCCTCGCCCAAACGCTCATCGCTCTCCTGTTGCGCAGGTACGTGTGTCTGGACTACACCGGCGAGAGCGTTATCGTAAACATCGAGCAGTGCCGCCCGCCTGCCGGGAGCGCTCTTTACCGCGCTGCCACCGTCAAATCTGTGGCCGGTGAAAGTGTCGAGCTGAGTTGCGATGCCGGCGAGCAACCCGCAGTTACAGCAAGCCAGCTGCTCGTTCCTATGTCGGCACTCGTGCCATCGCCGCAGCCTGTCGATGGGTTCTGCTGCATTCAACGGGGCACGCACACGCAGCGAATGCAACCTGTCGTGATATCGAGCAGCGATGGTCGCTCAGCCGTGCAAGACAAGTACGAGAAGGTCCCTGCCAATCGGCTGGCCGCACGTCGAACGCCGTCGGACATCCGACCGGGCAGCGAGGTTCTATGCAAAAACTCCGGCGGCGCGTACTTCTCCGCGGTAATCTCCGACGTCGGGCAAGACACGTGCACAGTACTGAAACCGGTCGGCGAGCAGGTGTCCGTAGCCTTTAGCCGGGTGCTCGGGCATCCCGATCCGGAGTTGCTGCAAGATGGCGCGCGGGTTCTCTGGTCTGCGGATGCGTCCTGCAAGTCATTTCGCCCGGTAGTGATCGGCAGTGTAACTGTCAAGCTCGAGGACTTGGCGTTGCTCGCGACGCGGGAGCTTCTGGAAGTCGGCAGTCGCGTCTTCTATCGGCAGAGTGAAGATGCGAGCCAAGAAGATCACTCCACCATGAAGATCGCCGCGATTTACGACGAGAGCGCCGATCTGATTGTCGAAGTCGCTCAGGACGTGGCATTTGACCGCCTCGATTCGCCACTGCTGCCCATCGATCGCGAGAGCATCGCTGTCGACACCAAGGTGCGGTATCAGTACTCGGAGGACGGCTCAGATTTCTACCCGGCGAAGGTGACGGTTGTGCGCGAGAACGGCACATTCGACATTGTGGAGGACGACAACGAAAAACATGACTCGGTCGATATCGGTCGCCTCTTCTCACACACCGGCCCGCTCGACCAAGCGTCGTTACGGAAGGGGAGCCGGGTGCGCTACGGTTACGTCCGTGCAGCTATGGTAACCGAAGTCAAAGAAGACGGTGAGGGCATTTCCACTCGTCGCCTTTGAGTCTCCTACCTTAATCTCCGAGCTTTTGCGTAGGTACATTTGATCTCGCGGACGAGAAAAAGGGCGTGCTGCTCTCCCGGCTCCTCGTGCCCGCGACCGCATCTTCCCTTACCGTGTGCCCACCCGCGGACGATTCGCAATCAGCCACGTTCCGCTGCGTCAGCACTGCTGGCAAGACGTCAGCGTTTCGAGCCGTGGTCGTCTCCGAAGCCCTCGACGGTGATCGCTTCCGGATAACATCGCACTTGGCCGTCCGTGACTTGCGAGAATCGGTGCCGCTCGCGAGCCTTGCGCTGCCGAATCGTGAGGAGAAGGATTCGGGCGAGGCCGCGTTAGCCGCGGACCCAGGATCAGAGGCGTTACTCAGCACAGGCACGAACGCGCTATACCGAACTGGGAGCAACAAGTACGTCGCAGTCACCGTCCAGCGCATCACAGATTGTTGTTTTGACCTAGCAGAAGAAGATCCATTCGAGCACAGCGCGGCGACGACGAGCCTCTTCGCGCGGACGCCGGCTGCGTCACCGCAGCGCGGCTCGCAGGTGCTGCACAAGTTTGGCGCGGGATATTCATTGGCTCACGTCACAAGTGTTGACGACGGAGCATGCTCGCTGCTGAAGCTTGGCGAAACGATCGGCACAATCTCGCCTACGCGTCTAGCGAGTCCCTCATGGCTGCAAGGCCAAGGAGCATCGACTAGCGACTCGCGCGCCCAAGCGCTCCCGCGAGATCGAGTCTTCACGGTGTTATCGACTGATGACGACGGCACCGCGACTCTTGAAGACTGGCGCGCGCCCGTCAAGACGACGTGCTTGCAGAAAACGCGCACCGCAAACATTCTCGTGCAGGACTTTGCGGGCCAGGATGAATACTACATCACGCACTCACTATTCCTGACGAACGGCGTGCTGATCGTCATCTGCTTCCAACTCTCCAAGGTCTTCGACGAGGCGAGCTTTGAGGACGAGGTCCTCTTCTTCCTTCGCAACATCCGAGCTCGCGTGCCTCACGTCCGAGTTCTCCTCATCGGCACGAAGAGCGACCTGGTCCGCGGCGGCGCCGCGGCGATCGAATCCAAGCAAAAACTGATCAAGTCGCTGATGGAGAAGGAGGCCGCAAAGGAGCGGCTGCGTGTGATGCGCTCCAGCGCGAAGCCCGAAGCGCTTCCTCCGATGCCTGGGCACGTGTTTGCCGTGAGCTCGGGCCCCGGGCTCCCAGGCTTTGACGAGCTGCGCACGTCCATCAAAAAAGCCATCAGCGACCGTTCCACGTTTCCCGACGTTGGTGCCCAATTCCCTCGGAGCTATATGGTCCTGCGCGATGAAATCCGAGCGGTGCGAGCGGCCGGTGAGCACCCAATCATGGAATGGGAAGATTACCACGAGAAGCTCGCCCGACCGGCCGGCATCGACGACGACGGCGCACTGCACTCGGCCACCGATTTGATGCACAAGCTCGGCGAGCTGCTCTACTACGGCGACACGGAGCTCGACTCGACCGTGTTCCCCAACCCAAGCTTTCTCATCGGTAAGCTTTCGATGCTGCCGCACTGGGTGTCCTGTTCGTTCGTAAACCCGCTCTCCCGCGCACAGACATGATGAAGTACGTGATTCGCCACGATCACGAGGAAGCGCTGCGCATGGACCCCGCATTCGTCGATGGCATGACGCCGGCCCAGTTTGGCGAGGCGAAACAAAACTTTCTGCGTCGCGGCATTCTCAGCCATCGTCTCTTGAGGCGGATGTGGGCGCCACTCGGACTTTCAGACTCGCAATTCGAGCGTCTCGTGCAGCTGCTCGAGCAATTCGAGATTGCGCTGGGGCTGCCCGATGACGGCTCCGAACCGCGCTTGCTCGTGCCCAGCTTCTTACGCGAGCCACTCCCGGAGGGCGCGTGGCCACGAGATTGCACAGCGGACATGCGCGAAGCGATTCACCTCTTCGATCTCGGAAATTTTGTGCCGGATTGTTTCATGCAACGCCTTCTTGTGCCTCTTTGCGCGTTGCTTTCGAGCCGAGACCGCTCACGATTCTCGTGCGACGGCGCGGTGATCCGCAGCGGAAGGAGCCGCCTCCTGGTGCGCCTCAAACAAACGACGCTAGAAGTCGCTGTGCGCGCAAAAGACGAGGCGACCGCGTGGCGCACGATGCACTCGGACGCACTACCGAGGGTCGTTTCTGTGCTGAGCCAATGGCCGTCTGTCGCGTACGATATCTGGGTTCCGTGGACACTCAGATCTGGCGAGAAGCGGCTGTTCTCGGTGAAGGATCTGTGGGCAGAACGGAGGCGCGGCAACGAGACGGTGGACGTGGCGGCCTTTTCCGAGGCGTGGGGCGTGCTTACTTCTACGTCGGTCGAGGCGGAGGCGTCCCCGCTCAGCTCCGGACGCTCACACCATGATTTGGAGGACGAAGAGGTGCCGTTGGCACACCTGCTCGGACCGGCGACCTTGAAGACAAAAGAAGTCGTGCCTCAACGACGTGCATCCCTTACGGACGAAGCGCCAGACGAAGGCGAGAGCATCGCACCAAGAGACGAGGAGGGGACGGTACCGGTCGGGATCGAAGCCGCGCTCGAGCAGGCAGAAATCGTTCTGGACATTGCAGATCTGGGCCTTGGTACTTCCAAAACCAAGTTTGTGATCGCCACGGTGACTCCGACCGTTGCCGTGATGTGCCAACTTGCCCAGTGTATTCTCGGTGATGTGCGTTCGTTGAAAGACAACGCCGACGATGTGGCCGAAGCCGGGCGCAAGATTGCAGATGTTCTCGAGTTCGCGGAAGCCATGAATGCGGAACAGCAGGCGTACCTCGAGGAGAAGATGGCATCCCTTCCGAAGCTGCTCGGCGGATTTCAGAGTTGCGTTCGTGCATTCGGAGAGCAAGCCTGGCTCGCGAAGGCGTGGGGAACACGCAAGTACGCCACACTCGCCAAGCTCGATCGTGATATCACGCGTGCGCTCGACGCCATCCGGCTCGAGATTGGGCGTGAGGAGAAGCTGGCAACGCTCGTGCTCGAGACTCGCCAATACCCTCTGGGCATGGCCATGGACAAGAAGATTGAGCGCAAGGCGACGCGCGACGGCACTAAGAAAGATGAAGCAGCCGAGAAGCTATCGACCGATGTCGACGCGAACCAACAGGTCGCCGAGATGGGCAATGTCCCCGATGCCGTGCTTCGAGAGGAGCTGAAGCACATCTCTAGCGGATCGAATCAGAATGCGAAGCTCGAAGCTGAGATCGCGAAGAAAGACGAAGTGATCATGGAAGCACGAAAGGAGCAAGCGCGCGCGCTGTGCTCCAAGGTGGCGATCTCGTACCGCATGGGCGAATCGATGACTGAGATGAAGCAACTGGAGAGCGCACTCCAAGCGGAAGGCATTGAAGTATTCAGAAGCAGCGAAGCTGAAACAGGGGGATTAGATTTGATGTCTACGATCGCTCAGGCCTTCGACGAGGCCGATATGATCGTAGTCGCGTGCACGTTGACGTACGGCCGCAAAACAAATGAGCTTTACTCGACGTTTCAAGAGCTGATGTTTATCAAGAATGAAAAGCTCGCGGCAGACGTGCTTTACATCCGCATGCTGCCCTTCGAGGAGAAGTTCTCCGAAGCTACGACGCGGATGATGATGGGCGATCGGCTCTACGGTTCCGTCTGGATGCCAGGCGACGCGATGCCGGACGACCTTGTCAGCAAGATCATGAGCCGGCTCGCCAAGCGCGGTTGATGTTTGAGCCCCGAGCGCGGCTTATATTTCGTGTGCTCGGCTCTCGCTCAAGAACAGCACACGCCAAGAGAAGAAGTGGGCTCGCACTTTCGTTGTGTGCCC
>PAHJ01000139.1 GCA_002705565.1 Geminicoccus sp.
TCTCATACAGTCCAAGACTGGAGACTTAATAGGGAACTCGGTGCGGCGTACCCATTAGGGACCAAATCCGAGGCTGTCCCCGCAACTGTTAGCGGATAGCGCAGCTCCACCAGGCCACTGAGCCGCCTCGCCTGCCTTTGCAGCGAGCGACTTGGGAAGGCCGGAGCACTTAAAAGCGCCAAGACCCGCGAGCCAGAAGACCTGCCAGGGCCGAGAAAAACCAAATCGAGGGCGGGTGACCCTCTGGGAGAAACCATGACGATCGTCAACACGGACCACGCTAGACGTGCGACTGTTAGGCCCTTTCATTCCTTCGACATGACACGTTGGTCGCAAGCTGTGCTGCTTGTGGCTGCAGGGGTTATGTCGCTGCTTTGCTGGGCGGGTCTTGCCGCGCTGATGCTGCTCTAAAGCGTTCTGATTTTTAGGTGCTGAGCGTCTCCAACCTTGCGATCGGCTATGGTGCTGAAGCCGTTGCGCGTGATCTGTCGTTTTCCCTGAACAAGGGGGAAATCCTGGCGGTCATCGGGCACAATGGCTCTGGCAAATCCACGCTGCTGAAAACCATTCTCGGGATCGAGCGGGTTCAGACGGGCACGCTGACCTGGACCACCGGGGCGCGTCCGGCGCCGCTGGGTTATCTGGGCCAGCTCACCGACTTTGATCGACGTTTTCCGATGCGGGTTTGCGACCTGGTTGCCACCGGAGGGTGGAGCCGGCTGGGCTTTTTTGACACCGCAGGCCGCGCGGCGCGCAGGCAGGCTGACGCGGCGCTGGACCGGGTGGGATTGCGCGACATTGCCCGTCTGCCACTGCACATACTCTCCGCCGGGCAGCTCCAGCGTGCCCTGTTTGCACGGACCATGGTTCAGGACGCCCAGGTCATCATCCTTGATGAACCCTTTGCGGCCGTGGATCAGACCACCGAAGCGGAGTTGATGCAGCACGTATTGGGTTGGGTCGAGGAAGGTCGGGCGGTGATCATGGCGCTGCACAACCTCTCTGCGGCGCTGACACACTGCCAACACGCGCTGTTACTGGGTCGTGGGACAGGGCGCTTTGGCCGTTCCGAGGTGGTTCTGACGGGTGAAACCCTGGTCGAGATGGGCTATCTGGCTGCCGATCAGACCCGCTGGCTGTCACAGATGGCCGCGCCTGCCGGACCTGCAGATACTGCGGGAGCTGACCGTCCTTCGGACCGGGAGGACAAACACAATGCTTGACGTTTTTGCCTTTGATTTCATGCGCAAGGCCATGGTGGCGGTTGTCGTCCTGTCCCTCGGCATGGCACCGGTCGGGTGCTTTCTGGTGCTGCGGCGGTTGTCGCTGGCGGGTGAAGCCATGAGCCACGCGGCCATACCCGGCATCGCCGTGGCCTACGCGCTGGCGGGATTGTCGGTGCTGTCCATGACGCTGGGCGGGTTGGTTGCCGGGCTGGGCGTGGCGCTGCTGTCCACGGTGGTGTCGCGAGTGACGTTGCTGCGCGAAGACGCCAGCATGGCGACGCTATACCTGCTGGCGCTGGCGGGTGGGATCTTTCTGCTGTCCGTACGCGGCACGGCGGTCAATCTGGAGAGCTTCCTGTTTGGCAACATTCTGGGCCTGCGCGACAGCACGCTGATCCTGATTGGTTGCACCACATCGCTGACGCTTGTGGTGATGGCGGTGATCCTTCGCCCACTGATTCTCCAGACAGTGGATCCTGTATTCGCGCGCTCGCAGTCGCGGCGAAACTGGATCATCACGGCTGTGTTCATGGTGCTGGTGGTGCTCAATCTGATCGCGGGCTTCCGTGCGCTAGGCACGCTGATGGCGGTGGGTCTGATGATCGTACCGGCAACGGCAGCGCGCTACTGGGTCAACGCCGTCACGCCTTTGCTGGCGCTGTCGTTCTGCTTTGGGGCGGGCAGCGGACTGGCGGGGCTGGCGCTGTCGTTCTGGCTAGACGACGTGCCTTCGGGTCCGAGCATCGTGCTGGTGTGCGGTGCTGTNTTCCTATTCAGCCTGGTCTTTGGCCGTAACGGGCTGAACCTGCTCGNAAGACGGGNGTAAACCTTGGTTTGTGCGCTGCTCCTTCGACACTCTCTAACCGTTTCAAAACAGGGCNAAATCACAATGCGCTTCCTTGCTTTNCTCATCCTGAGCCTCGCGTCCTTCCCGCTCACCGCCCAGGCCGAGCGGCTCAAGGCTGTAGCCAGCTTTTCGATTTTAGCGGACATGGTGCAAACCGTGGGTGGCGATCTGGTGGACACAAGCAGCATCGTCGGTCCAGACAGCGATGCCCACACCTACAGCCCCACCGTTAGCGATGCCCGCGCCGTCGCGCAGGCCGACATCATCTTCGTCAACGGTCTAGGATTTGAAGGCTGGGTGGGTGATCTGATCGCCGCCTCAGGCAACGATGCGCCTGTCGCGGTGGTCACCCGAGACATCACCCCATTGCTCGTTGAAGGCGAAGCCGACCCCCATGCCTGGAACGCGCTGGCCAACGGTCAGAAATACGCGCGAGTGATCATGGAGGAGCTAAGTGCGCTGGACCCGGCGAACGCCGCTGTCTACGCCACCAACCATCAAGCCTATGCTGACGCCATGCAAGCGATGCTGGACCGCGCCCAGCCTGCCTTCGCTGCGCTGCCCGACAACCAGCGCACCGTAGTCACTGGCCATGATGCCTTTGGTTACTTCGAAACGCAGTTCGGACTGCGCTTCCTTGCTCCGCTGGGGATCAATACCGAGGCCGAGCCGTCGGCCAAAACGCTGGCTGCACTGATCAACCAAATCCGGGAGGAAAGCGTCGGTGGACTGTTCGTGGAGAATATCACAAATCCCGATCTGGTCGCGCAAATCGCTGCTGAGACCGGGGTGGACATCGGCGGGCAACTGTACTCGGACGCTCTGTCAGCCCAAGGCGGCCCGGCGACATCCTACCTCGCCATGATGGAGCACAACATCAGCACGCTGCTGCAGTCACTGGCCCAATAACCAGGCCAGCTGCAGGGGACCGATCCATGGTCGCGCTCGATCGGCCGTGGTTCTACCCCTGTGGTCGAAGTTCCTTGCTCAAACGGGACTGAGGACTGAATCGACCAGTCTCATCTTTAAAAACATCTTCGCATATTACGATCCTCGTGCCGTTGCAGGCCCAAAAACCGTGGCAACCTGGCTAAAGCGCCGCGTGCGCTTTCCCTGATCTCTTACTGCGTCGATAAAAAGTTGCGAGAACAGGACACGACCCCGCGCCTGACTATGCGAAAGTCTCATTGAGAGCCCTCGTTTACATATCCTATTAATTATTTTCCCTGATTTTATTAAAATCAGTGCATTTTCTCTTAATTGGGTCAGCGAAAATCGCCATTTGGTTGCATGTTTATACCCGCCCACCTTGCTAGGGCACCAAAATAAGGCGGATAATTCAGGCGCATTTTTGCAACAGCCTGTGGAAAAATCGCATAACGTTGCTCTTTTTCAGACCAAAGTTGAAAGAGCGAATGCTAGGTGAGAGGGCTAAATCACGAATTTGGCACGGGCGATGCTACTTTTCGCTGTGTAGCGCGACCAACCTGCGAAGACTGAAATCTAAGTCGTAGGTTTGTGCGTGAATATAAAGTCGTAGGCCGACAGGTGGCTCCGGAGCGCGTCTCTCTCCTCCCTTCCTCCCCCTGGCGCATCGGGGTCACCGGGCCTTACAAGACTTTAGAAGACGGAACCCTTTTAGCGAGGGAGCCCCAGGATCGGATCCGGGCTCCCTCTTTTTTTGCCAAATACCGCGAGTGGGTCGGCGGTCGTTAACCCCTCCCCGCCCAAAGCGACCACCACCTTGCGCAAGAAGCTTGAGTAAGCGGTCCAATACGGAGGCGCTGGGTTGATACGGTTTCCCGCTTGAAAGGTTTCAGGCGTTGTCTTGCTTGTCGTACAGAATATCGGCAAGGAATTCCTTCAGACGCTCGGACTTGGGCCGCTCAAAGAACTCGATCGGCGGTGCCACTTCGACAATCTGGCCCTGGTCCATGAAAATAACCCGGTCAGCCACTTTCTTGGCAAAACCCATCTCGTGGGTCACCACCAGCATGGTCATACCCTCATCCGCGAGCTCGATCATGGTGTCGAGAACTTCCTTGATCATCTCCGGATCCAGCGCAGAAGTTGGTTCGTCGAACAGCATCACCTTGGGCTGCATGCACAGCGAACGCGCGATAGCCACACGTTGCTGCTGACCGCCGGAGAGTTGGCCAGGGTATTTGGCGGCCTGCTCTGGAATGCGCACGCGTTCGAGGTAGTACATGGCCCGGTCGACCGCTTCCTTGCGCGGCATCTTACGTACCCACATGGGCGCAAGGATGCAGTTTTCCAGAATGGTCAGGTGCGGGAACAGGTTAAAATGCTGGAACACCATGCCGACTTCGCGGCGGATCGCCTCGATCTGTTCGAGGTTGTTGGTGAGTTCCACCCCGTCCACGACAATCTTGCCCCGCTGGTGTTCTTCCAGCCGGTTGATGCAGCGGATCAGTGTCGACTTACCCGACCCCGATGGACCCGCGATGACGATACGTTCCTTGGGCTTAACCGCTAGGTCGATGTCCTTGAGAACGTGAAAAGTGCCGAACCATTTGTTGAGGCCGGAGATGCTTACAATGTTTTCCATGATGCAACTCTCTATCGCTGCTTAAGAATGCCGAACCGCTCCTCAAGCCACATAGAGTAGCGGGAGAGTCCGAACATAAAGATGAAGAAGAATATGGCGACGTAGATCAGACCCTCCATCAGGGTCTGGTTCCACTCGACCTTGGTGACGATCTTGTTCCGCATTACGGTTAGAACGTCGAGCAGGCCAATAACGATCACCAGCGTGGTATCCTTAAACAGGCCGATCAGCGTGTTCACGATCGCCGGGATCACAGTACGGGTGGCCTGCGGTACGATAATAAGGTTGGTTTCCTGCCAGTAGGACAGGCCCAGCGACTGCGCCGCTTCGTACTGCCCTTTCGGGATGGCTTGCAGCCCTCCCCGGATCACCTCGGCCATATAGGCTGTGCCGAACAGACACACGGCGACCAGCGTCGCCACAAGGGGCTGGGGTTGGAACTGGATCGGCAGGATCAGAGGCAAGACGAAGACCGACATGATCAGGATTGTGATCAGCGGCCCCCCGCGCATGCCCTCGATAAAGCCCGTCGAAAGATAGCGAACCACCGGAAGGGTTGATTGCCGGCCCAGTGCGAGCAGAATACCCGCGCGCAGGGCGAAGGCCGACCCGATCAAGCCCAGAATCATGGTAATCAGAATACCGCCCCACGTGTTTTCAACGGGCACGTGCGTCAGGAATACGATGTTTCCAGGCGCATGGTCACCGCGGCTTTCGGCGAGGTCGGTGGCGTTGATGCGATCATCACCGTTCACATCGTCCTGCGCGTTGACCACACCATCGCGGTTCATGTCGTAAACCGGGTTGTCAACAATGTCGGCCCAGGCTGCGTCCTGATCGGCTTGTGTGACGCCAATCGCGTTCGGATCCCGGGTCATCAAGGCCGTCAGTTGCACGCCCTTGGGCAAGCGGCCCAATTGGGTGTGCGCGCCATACTTGGCTTCGAGCTCCTCGGGTGCCAGCTCTTCGAGTGGATCAGCGGTCAGGTCCAGCAGCCCGCGCTTATGTTCAAAGTGCGGGTTGTTGATGACCGTCCCCCAAATCGCGATGACGATGGCAAACCCGGCAACAAACTGCAGGAACCGCAGGAACGGTCGCGCCACGCGACCAAAGCGCGTCTGGGCGATCAAAAGGCCGAGCACCACAAGGAACACCAGCGCGGTGGCGGCGATCAGCAATCGACCGGATTCAGAGGAAGTAACGCTGTTAAAGCTGGCCGTCAGGCCATACATCGTGCGGCCGAACCCTGCTGGCAGAACGTCAGTGACTTCACCCGTAGACAGCCGGACACTCCATTGGTCCACGAATTCGAGGCTTTGCCCCTCAACCCACTGACCATTCTGGCGCGACAGCCGTAAGCCAACTTCGGCAAGGGCGTCGTCCATCTGATGCTGTGTCAGCTCCTCAATGGGGATGTTCGGATAGGCTCCCTGGATCGGCTCGAAGTGAGACAACTTAAGCGCCATGCCGGAGAGTACGAAGAAGGCGACGAAGGGGAACAGGCCCGTCGAGATCCCCAGCACCATGCCGACGGATCCTTCGCGCAAGCGTGGTACCATCACAAAAGCCAGCACCGGGATCAGCAGCAGCGCCACCAAAATCGGGCGCCAAAGCTGGTCGCGGTCATAGGCGTTTACCAGCAGCTGCCAGTAGTTCTTTTTCAACACCGTGTGACAAGCGCCGTTGTTCGCTTTGCCCCAATCAACAAAGGGCCGCAGGGCTTCAATGCCTTCCTGCGCTTTGGCAAGGTCGCGCGCCTGTAAGGCACTAGCAATCGTGGCGCCGGCGCCCTGCCAATCGAGCTGATCGGGCCCGTCAATGAAGAACTTCTCTGCGTCAGGGTGAACCGTGTTGCCGTCGTAAGCTTTCTTCAGCTTAGGATCGCGTGTCCGGCCTGGTGCTTCGCCGACACCGCCGGCCTCGATCCAGGCCTCAATCGCCTCCAGCCGCCCGGCCTGGGCGGCTTCGTACTTGGCGATTTCAGCCCTATTCAGCGCTACCCAGTCCGCATTCTTCAGCAGGTCTGCATAGGACTTCGGAATATCTTTGGAAGCGAGGTTTCCGAGGTTGTTGACAAAGGCTTTGAACCGGCGGTCGTCAAAGGCACTGCCTTCGACACCGCTAATCCGATCCAGCCGGCGCTGTTCTGAGCGCAGGGACCCCATCCGCTCTTCGAGCAGCGTCGCTTGCGTTGCCATCCGGCAGGCCTGCTGGGTCTCACCGTGGAAGGTGCTCGTCAGGAAGAACCAGTTGAAAAAGCCCCAAATGACCGTGCCAAAAATTGCAACGATCAGAACCGTTGCGATGCTGTTAACCGGGCCAGAAAAGAGGTTTTCGCGCAACCACTTGACGGGGCCGGTATTTCCAGGAGGCGGTGCCTGATCGGGCAGGTACTCGTCCAGGCGGCGGAAAAAGGTCTCGTTTGACATGTGTATTTGTCCCCTGCCCTAGCGTTCAACCAGCTTCACACGCTCGTTGATGGTGTTCATCACGGCGGAGATCAGCAGGGAGTTGGTGAGGTAGGCCAGCATGATGATCGCAGTGATCTCAATCGCGTGGCCTTTCTGGTTCAGGATAGTTCCATGGAAGATCGAGGTAATTTCTGGGAACGAAATAATCGCAGCCAGTGAGCTGTTTTTCATCAGGTTCATGTACTGAGAATTCAGCGGCGGGATGATCACCCGCAGGGCTTGGGGAATGACGATCAGGTTGGTGATCTGGCCGGACTTCATACCAACGGAGCGAGCGGCTTCGGTCTGGCCCTTGTCTACAGCCTGGATACCCGCACGCACTGTCTCGGCGATGAAGGCGGAGGTGTAAATGGCAAGCGCTGCCACAAGGATCCAGAAACCGTTAACGATTTGCAGGCCACCGGAATTGGCCGTGTAGCGGCCAAACTTGTTAGGCTCCGGCACCGAAATGCTAATCGGACCGCCCAGCAGGTAGAAGATTGCCCCAACAACCACGATAAAAATCGCAAGTTGGTAGAGCAGCGTGTGCGGCCGTTCGCCTGAGCGGTTCTGAATTTCCTGCGCCCGGATGTCGAGCAAGGTTGCGAAGCAGTTCGCGATCAACAGGCCGACCATGAAGACCCAGAACATGGTCCAGGACGTCATCGGCGGGACCGACGTTTCGATCATCAATGCAAAGACGATCAGCACGATTCCGGCAATCGTGCGGAAGATGATACCCACGGACTTGATCCCCGGCGCATCGGTTACGCGCTCCTGGGCCTCAATCCGGTTGGAGATGTTGAAAGCGACCAGAAACAGCACCGCCCACACCAGGATATAGAAGGTCGCTGCGGCGAAGACGACGGAGTTTGATATCCCCGCCACCATGCTCGCGCCAAATCCCAGCAGCAGGACCACGCCAACGGCAAGCAGGCCGAGCCAGACATACAACGTGTCCAGCTCACGGTCGTTGAACGCCCGCATCATATCGCGGCGACGACTGATCACCAGCAGCGCACCCCCGCCGATCAAAATCAGGGCGAGCAGGCTGACCAGAGGCAAGCCCATCGCGCTGGTTTCCAGGCTGACCGTCTTGAACGGTTGCCAGTCAAAAGGCGCGAACCCAAGCCACGTCCCGGCCCCCATGCCATCGCCGAATTTAAGCGCCGGCAAAATGATTTTCTCGTTGGAGATCGACAGCCCCAGCGGACCCGATATCGGCGCGGAGGCGACAATATTCGGCAGGGTCAGCGCTAACGCAAAAGCAAACAGCAGCCAGACCGCCAGAGGAATGTTGCGCAGAAGCTCAACATAAACCGTCGCAGCGCGCGCGATCAGCCAGTTGTTCGAAAGCCGCGCCAAACCCATCACAAATCCCATGATGGTGGCCGCGAAAATGCCGATCAACGAGACGATGAGCGTGTTGACATAGCCAAGCGCGACGAAGCGGAAAACAAGATCATTGTTCTTCAGCGGTATTGGGAAGAACGGAGAGGGGTCATAACTGCCTGGGGTGGCCATGAAGCCAAGGCCAAAGTTACCCGAACGGCGCAGTAGGTTGACTTGTGCGTTGTTCACAAAATAGACGATTGCGAAAACGATAAGGCCGACGATGAAGGTCTGGACGAGAATGTTTCTCAACCAACGGGTCGCGAAAATGTTTCGCGGTCCCCCAGAAGCAGCATTACCGTCAACGGACAGATTGGGTGTTGTCATAGTGCTGGCAGTCACGTTGTGAGTGAATGAACAAGCCCTCTCAGGGCCAAACACGGTGCATAAACGAACCTTGAAATTTGTCCACCGTGGATAAAAAAATAGGGCGCCTGCCATAAGGAAGGCGCCCTGTTTCAAAGCCGTTCAAGTCGGTTTTGAGTAAGCAAGGCTATGCTTGCTTCGGTCCTAGCGGAACGGAGGAGCGTACAGGATGCCACCATCGGTCCACAGAGCGTTCAGACCACGGTCCAGACCAACAGCGGTCTCTGGGCCTACGTTGCGGTCGAAGGACTCAGCGTAGTTACCAACCTGGGACAGAGCGTTCAGGAACGCATCGTCAGCCAGGCCGAGCATNGNGCCGTAGCCGCCTTCAACACCNAGNAGACGCTTTACGCCAGCAGANGCATCAGCNTCAGCAGCCATAGCNGCAGCGTTGTCGGAGGTGATGCCAAGCTCTTCAGCAATGATCATGGAGTTGAGGGTCCANCGTACNATGTCGCCCCATACGTCGTCGCCCTGNCGGGTCACTGGGCCNANTGGCTCTTTGGACACGATTTCAGGCAGGATCACGTGCGCNGAAGGATCNGGGAACGTGGTACGGTTNGCAGCCAGACCGGAAGCGTCAGTCGTGTATACGTCACACAGACCAGCGAGGTAAGCTTCGTTGGTTTCAGCAGCCGTGGTTACAACGTACGGCGTGTAGGAAATGCCGTTGTCAGCGAAGAAGTCTGCGAGGTTCAGCTCGGTGGTCGTACCGGTCTGTACACAAACGGTCGCACCGTCGAGGTCAGCAGCAGAAGAAACGCCCAAGGAGGTTGGGACCATGAAGCCCTGACCATCGTAGTAGTTCACGCCTTGGAAGGACAGGCCGAGGTCTACGTCACGGGAGAAGGTCCACGTGGTGTTACGGGAAAGCAGATCGTATTCGCCAGCGTTCAGCTTGTTGAAACGCTCAGAAGAGTTCACTGGGAAGTAAGCTACTTTATCAGCGTCGCCGAAGATTGCAGCGGAAACAGAACGGCAAACGTCTACGTCCAGACCGGACCAGGAACCGTCGTCTGCTTGCTCAGCAAAACCAGGTACACCGATGTTTACGCCACAGTTCAAAACACCGCGAGCGATGGTGTCGGACAGGGTATCAGCCTGTACGCCACCGGCAACTGCAACTGCACCAGCAGCTGCTACAAATGCCAACTTTTTCATATTGGATTCTCTCCACATAGGGTTCGACCAATCAGCGGCTTCCTCCCCCCAATGGTTGGAAACAAAGCATTGAATTACTCAAATGCATCGCAGACCGGCTACGGGCGGGAATTTAGTCTGCCACTTTTGTCGCGCAAGGGAGTTTTCGTCTTTTGCCCGATTTTTTGGCCCAATTTTCGATAATCGCTGTGGAAAAGGCATTTTTGAGCGCGTTTGCTTAACAAATTAACATTTCTTTGCGCATAAGGGGCTCAAGCGATTCGAACCTTTGCGGTGCTGAATGAATGAAATATTTCAACGTTCTGGCAAATAAAGAGTTTTTGTTTCCAACTTGCGCCAAAAATACAGAATTATCAGCGTTAAAACACGAACCAAACCAGTGAACATGACTTTTGACCCACCTGCCTTATATCGCAGGGATCGCCGCCAAATTGGAAATGTCGCAAATACAGGCTCAATTCCGCTTGCTCTGCTGGGCATGTTAGACGATCAAACGGCCATCGATCCCTGAAAGTAAGGATGCGGGTTTGAAAGACGAAACGAAACTGGTTCACGGTCGCCGGGGCCAGAAAATGGAGAGACTGGACGTACGCACAGTCAACCCGCCGATACAACGGGGCTCAACCTACCTTTACGATAACCTCCAGCACCTTGCAGACGTGCGCGCGGCCGCGGCTGAAATGGGCATTCAATCCTACGGTATCTCAGGGGGCGATATAACGCTGCACTGGCAGGAAGCCTTCTGCGCGCTGGAAAATGGCTTTCGGGGTGTTGCGGTCAATTCGGGACTGCTGGCCTGCACCTTGCCCCTGCTGTCTCTGCTCGACACCGGAGATCATCTGCTGATGGCAGATAGCGTTTACGACCCGGTGCGCACCTTCTGTGACCGCTACCTGCCCCGCATTGGGATCAGCGTCACCTACTACGACCCGCTTTCAACACCGGCCGAACTGGATGCGCTGACCACAGCGAATACCCGGGTGGTTTATCTGGAAACGCCGGGTTCGGTGACGTTTGAGATGCTGGACATCCCGGCAATTGCTGCCTGGGCGCAGGATCGCGGCTTGCGAACCATCATCGACAACACTTGGGCGACAGGTCTGTATTTCAAGCCGCTGGATCATGGGATTGATATCTCAACCCATGCGGCCACCAAGTACATGTGCGGCCACTCCGACGTTATCTCAGGTGCCATCGTCTGCAACGAAGCGACGGCACCGCTGGTTGAGGCAACACGGACGCAACTGGGGCTGGCGATCCCGCCCGATGAAGCCTATCTGGGCCTGCGCGGCTTGCGCACTATGGCGGTACGTCTGCCGGTGCACTGGCAGAATGGGCTGAAACTGGCGCATTACCTCAATGGCCGCGATGAAGTGGCCAACGTGCTGCACCCGGCGATGGAACAGGACCCTGGCCACGCGATCTGGTCG
>PAHJ01000162.1 GCA_002705565.1 Geminicoccus sp.
AGGTTCGAGGTTCGAGGTTCGAGGTTCGAGGTTCGAGGTTCGAGGTTCGAGGTTCGAGGTTCGAGGTTCGAGGTTCTGGAACACTAATAAGCGCTAATCGACGCTAATTGATTTGTGCTGATTAGTGTTCATTAGCGTTCTCCATCTCCATCGCTTGCCTGCATTCGCGTCCGAGACGCGTTGCAGTGCCTCGGTGAATGCCGACGCGAACTCTGAGTAGTCAGCACTGACGAATCACCAGCCAGTCGCGCCGGGCAACGAAGTGTCTAGGCGGCATACATTGTCTCCCAATGGATGCAGATTAGACCTGAGTGCTGTTTCATGAAGTGATTTAGGGTGAGTTTCTCCGCCATCGCCCGTGATTTTTATCGCTTATGCCCCCAGGTGGCAGACAAATGCCAGTTGCCGGGGTAGACTTCGAATAGGTCTTTGGCAGGGCATGACGCTGTCCGCCTGATGGAAACTCATTGGAAAACAGCCTCAGATTGCTCGCTGGCGATCACCATCCCATCACCACGGATGGTTCAGCAAGCCACGGTTTTCCGACTTGATTGGGTTTCATACTTGATCCCGTCTTCCCCTTGTTGCGGCAGTTCCCCGTTAGATTGATTGATGGTCCAGTCCTCACAACATCCCGTCGAAACATCGCCCGCCGAGTCGCCTGATGGCGAGGTGATGACAAAGGTGGAGGCCTTGGAGGTATCGCTATCACCTCAGGAACGCTTTAGCGAGTACCTACAGACTCGCGGGTTGCGGCAAACCAATCAACGCAAGTTTTTGGTGGAGCAAGTCTTTGCTCAGCATGACCACTTCGATGCCGAGGAGTTGATTGATCGATTGCCTCGCCGTGGTGAAGAAAACTACGTCAGCACTGCGACCGTTTATCGGACGCTCCGCGAATGTGTTGATGCCGGGCTACTGAATTGTTTTCAGCTCGATGGGCGAACGGTTTACGATCATGACTATGGTTACCCACAACATGATCACCTCTATTGCACTCAGTGTCGCAAGTTGCTGGAATTCCAGAGTGATGAATTGTTGGAAATCCGCGACAAGATGGCTGCCATGCACGGTTTTCGTGTCGAAAGCCATCGGATGATCATTCAAGGTGTTTGTCGCGAGTGCTCGCGTGCTCGTCGCAAAAAACGCAAGCAAGATTTGGTTTAAGCGATCACGGGCCCCATCAACCGTTTTGCCGTGAGCCACGGTTTTCTTGGTGGGAACTGCCTCGCTAAAAAACGGGCGGAATGGCTAATCGATTTGCCGCCGCTGTCTGGCTACAGGCTTTGCTCGGTGAGCTGCTTGATGATTGCTGCAAACACGGTTTCGTTCTTGTCAAAATCGCGGCTCTCTGCCTGCAGTTGTACGACCAGCACAGGAGGGTCTCCTTGCGTAAACGCTGCCAGCGAAGGAGTGTCCGCCTCCTCCTCATTGCTCCCTTCGGCCGCCGTGGGCTGGCTGAAGACCTGTTGAGCCGCAATGCGGTGGGCAGCAGGCAGGTTGGTCAGGAGCACAAATCGGCACTGGATCAGCAAATCGAGGTAGTAAAACCGCAGGTCGATGATCGGAGTGTCCGGCGAAACCAGGTCCCAGTGCGTGTTCTCACGCTCAACGTCGTCGTATTCCTCGCAGATCGTGGTTTCAATTCGGCTGATCATCTCGTCAACGTCGGCAGCCGGTGACCACTCTAGGGACAGGAAACCACCACCGGGGATGTCCAGAGTCGCGCCCATGCCGCTGCTGGCTTCCGTCTCCTCGCTGGGGGCGACCGTCCAGTTGTCCGGGTACAGGAAACGCAGTCCCATGGAATCAAATTGAGCAGGCATGTTGGCGGTGTTTATCAGGAGGGTTCGAAACGTTCTGCCGAGGAACCGAATTGCGTTCGCCGGGGCGATTTGCTAGGAGATAGTCTTGCGAATCGACAATCAATCGGAAAGTTCTATTTTACGGGCAATCGCGCGTGATGTTCTCGCTGCAATGCAAACAACGGCCTCCCAACGCCACTTCCCGCGCGAATGCAATCGCTGGGTGTGCGTCCCGAGCGATAACGGGGGCGGTCTCTGGAGCGTTGCTTGGGTTGCTGTGCCTGTCCAGTTTCGGATGCCACACCATTGGGCGGATTACCGAAAGTAAACACACGGTGGCCGCACGTCGGTTGTCTCGCCAGGGCTTGCAGGCGATGCGAAACGGACGTTGGGATCAAGCCGAGCAGCTCTTTGGGAACGCGTTGACGGTTTCGCAGGATGACGACCGGGCGCACCGTGGCATCGCAGAAGCTTACTGGAATCGCGGGGACTACGACCAAGCGATCCTGCACATGGAAAAAGCGGTTGAGCTGAGTGGACAGGAGCCACGATTGGTCGCCCGACTCGGCGAGATGTACTTCATTACCGGTCGACTTGATGATGCTCAGCAGCAAGGTGAAATCGCTTTGGCTGGCGATCGCGAGTCGCCGCAGATCTGGGTGCTGCGCGGTGACTGTTTTCAGCAGCGTGGCAACAGTCGCGAAGCGATGGCCGCGTACCATCGAGCGCTTGCCATTCAGCCTGATCTGGTCGCGGTGAAGCTGAAGATCGCAGACCTGTACCTGGAAAGCAAACAGTACGATCGCTTGCTGGCAACGTTGGATCAATTTGATCCTGCCGCCGATGATTCGCAGATGCCCACTGCGGTTCACATGATGCGCGGCATTGCGCTGCGAAGTCTGCAGCGTCCTGAGCTGGCCGTCAAGCACTTTGCTAAGGCCGCCGAGCATGATCCCAATGCCGCCGAACCATTGCTGCAGATCGCTTCGATCGAACTGTCGCGCGGCGATGCTTATGCGGCGCATTTAGCCATCGAACGCGCCGCACAACGCGATCAGCCCTTGGTGCAGCAAACCGGCTGGGTTGATTACATGTTGTCACCACAGCAAGTCATTGCCTTGGATCCCAACCGCACCGGGGCTTCTTCACCGCTGCGATAACCGAAACGGTTGCAAAGCGGCAGGCCGGGCTGTCGATGACCGTCATGCGCTTTGCCGATCAATGAAGCGTGAACGTGACGGTCCTGCGTTGGCTGACATGAGCTGTCCCCAATTGAGCATGGTCCGGCATTGAGCATGGTCCGGATGGTCTTACTGATCAATCGGCGGCGCTGCGTCTGGCTTGGCCACTATTTTGCCGTGTCGTCGTAGATTGGCAGGTGGCGATAGTAGATCTCTAGATTCATCAAGTTCAGCGTCGTGACGTAGACACGGCCCGCATAGCCGCCCCATTTATCCGGCACAGGCTTTAGCGGAGACCATGAACCGGCGTTGTCGCCTTGGGTCTCCTGGGTTTCAATCAACAAGGGGTTGAGGCTTTGGTTCCACTGTTCCCAATGTTTGTCCCCCATGTGGAACATGAACTGTGTCGCATAGTACCAGTAGTAACAGTCGCGTTGCGGTTGCGCGGTGGTGCCCAGTGCAGGGCGATTGCCAATCAGGTAATCGGCAGCCGAACGCATCTCAGTGCGATCACGCCGCCAGCCGCTGTACATCCGCATCAGCATCCCGACGGAGGTCATGGTCGGTGTGGGGCGCCGTCCGTGTCGTTTCTCCAAGGTGTCTGCCGCCAACGGGTTGTAGCGATAACGATCTCGGCGGTTGTTTTCGCCACTGGCGAGCGTCAACCAGTTATTGATCTTTTCGTACGTGCGTTGGCGGACGGTTAGGCCGGAGAGTTCGCCGCTTTTGAGTGCCATCATCATCCAACCTGAAACGCTGGTATCGCTGCCAATTTGTGATTGGTAACGCCAGCCGCCAAGTGTTTGGTGCTGAGACTGCATGATGAAGTCCAACGCGCGCTGCGCGGCCGGTCGTAGTTCAGGGTCCTGGGTCATGCCATAGGCTTCGCAGAGCGCCAAAGCCGCAATCCCATGGCTGTAGAACATCGCGTTGGGGTCAGTAGCAGGATTCTCGGCACGATACAAGTTTCCCGACGGTCGCTGGACTGATCTCAGGTAATCGATTCCCTTGGCAACTTGCGGGGCGTACTGATGCTGTTTGTGAGTGTAGCCGGCGCCTTGAAAGGCCAGTAACGCCAAGCCGGTGGCGGCGGTGTTGCTGGTGATTTGAACGGGTTCGCCATGCCCTTGTAGTGACCAGCTGCCATCATCGTTTTGGATGCGTGCCAAGTAGGCCAAGCCGCGTTCGATGGCTGCTTCGGTTTCTGGGCCGCCCATGCCAGCTTGCGGGACCGATCCGCCGTTGGTTCGCTGCATTCGTTGGGCAAACGATTGCACGGCTGCCACTTTGGCGCCCGCTGGTTCGACGGGGCTACCGCTACGTGGTCTTCGCCGTGAACGACGTGGCAGGTCGATCGAAGCAATTTGTGGTCCTGCATCGGCGGTAGGCAGGCCGACTTTCCGCGATGGGATTCGACCGAGCCCCGCAGGGCCGGTTGCTGCATCCACCAGCAATGGAGAACCGCCGGCGAGGCTGCTGGGTTGTCGGCCCATGGCTGACCCGCTCAGGCCCGAATCATTCAAGGCGGACCCTGCAGGCGAATCCGTTTGCCCAGACCCGGTTGACCCGTTGGTTGACCCGTTGCCGCTGTTTCCGCCCGAGCTGGCTGGGGCGATCGCGCCAAAGGGGTCACTGTCCATGGCTTGCCCCGTGTTGGCCTGAGCGAAGGCTTGGTCGCCACTGCCACCAGGTAATTCAATGGGCGCTGTGGAAGCGGCACCGGAAACCGCGCTCGGTCGTCTGGAGCGTCCGGTCGCTCGTAACGCGCTGCCGGCATTGATTTGCGGTCCGCCCGAGAGTGTGCTGGCTTGGTTTCTTGCGATCTGTGTCCCCGTTGTTTGCGAGCTCGTCGTGGGCTGGTTGGAGAAGCTCGGTTGATTCTGCGGAGCGAAGCGTGAGCCGGCTTGCTGTGTCATCCGTTGCATGTTGTTTGGCACCGCGCGCAGAGCCATCGATGCTGAGGGTAATTCTTGTGCGACGGCGACTTCGATGGGTGTGGGCGCCGCGCCAAGTGCGGGAGCCGCTGTGCCGATCTCGGTTGCTCGCCGCTGCCGAGTCTGTCCGGCATTCCCGACGGTTGGCAAAGCATTTGTGCTGGGCGAGGCGGCCGGGGCGATCGCTGATCGTTGCAGCGTTTGTTTTGGCAACTGCGACATGTCACGCATGGTGGGCAAACGCTGGGCTGCGGCGCGGACCGTTGACTGGTTGGTTGATCGCCGTGGCAGGTTGGCTGTTGCCGCCGATCGATCCGGCAGCGACTCGGATTGAGGTTGGGCGGGCGACGGTTGGTTCTTGGGAATTGCGATTTGTTCGGACGGGTTGGCTTGTTGCTGACGCTCGATTTCACGTCGCGCTAGCTTGCCAGCAGCGTTCGCCGGTGTGGGTTGCGACGAAGTCGGCTGTTGCCGTTTGATCAGTTGCTTTTCAGTGCGTTCCTGACGAAACGGTTTCGGATTCGGCATCTGCAGCTCCACGTCGTTTTGCTGCAGTGGAGGCATCTTGGGCAATTCCTGCGGCACCACGCGATCGCTGGTCTCGGAGTCAATCGGTTTTGACCAATCGGGCCGTTTTTCGTTGTTTTCCTTGGGCCGGAACAGATGTTCTGAGATGGTTTTGCGAATCGGTTTTTGCTTGGAGTCCCCGTTGGATGCCATCGGTTCATACCGTGAGAACACAACGTATTGCAGGGCCGCGATCAGCAAAATCAGGTGGACGATCAAACTGATCAGGAAACCGAGTTGGATCGATTGGCGAAAGAATCTGGAAAACACGAACCGCAGAATCACTGCCAGCGAGACGGAAAACAGCGGCACTGCAACGAAGTACGTTTTCGGGTTCAGCCACCAGCGTGGATCGTCTAGACGCAACTGGCTGACGACCAGATACAGCACCACGGCGCCAAGCGTTAACGACACAACGTCCAGCGGCCACTTCCGTTTGGGTTCAACCGGAGTGCTTTCGATCTTGGGGCGGCGAGGGGGTGGTGGAGGTTCCACGGTTCTGTTGGTCAGCTCAACGACGGGGTAGGGCTAAAGGGGACGCACTGGAGTGATGGCGATTACGACGCAGGGCCTTCTAAGGTGGTGACCGAGTAATCACTGATTCCAGCGCGATTGCAAACATCCATCACGCTGACGACGGGCTGAAAACTGGTGGATCGATCCGCACGAATCACAACGGTCTGATTGGTGGGGTTTGATGCCGCTGCTGATCTGAGGAGCTGTTCAAGGTTCTCAATTTCAGTCGCTTGGCCACGCATGTACGTTTGCCCGGCCGCATCGATATCGATCACGATTTCTCTGGGCTTGCTGACCATCGGCACGGCCGAGGTGGCCGTCGGCAGCACGATGTCCATGCGACGCTCTTCTTCTTCGAACTCACTGGTGACCAAAAAGAAGATCAGCAGCAGGAAGACCACATCGATCAACGGCGTCAGGCTAAGCATTCCAGCGACGCTGGATTTTTTGATTTCAACAGCCATCGTTTAGCTTGCCTTCGCCGGAGGTTCATTGGTCGCTGTGTCTTGTGCCTGGTCAGTAGGGCTGACGCGCGGCGGAGCCAGTGGTGGCGCCGTTGGATTGCTTGGCGGGGTACTGGAGTGAGTGTCTGTCACCAATTCACCACGACTGTTCAGGCGATTGCGTCCAACGAAGCGTCGCAGCCCAGGCGCCAAGTCAAACGCCAGTTGTTCGATCTCGGAGAACAGTTTGGCGATTCGGTTTTCCAAATATTGAGCCAGAATCGCCGCGGGGATCGCAACTGCCAGACCGGCCAGCGTCGTGACCAGTGCGGTGTAGATCCCTTCGGAAAGTTGCTCACTGCGGGATTGATCGGCGGACAACGCGGTCGAATCATGAAACGCCACGATCATTCCCCAGACCGTCCCCAGTAATCCCATCAGTGGAGTCGCTGCGGCAGCCAGTGTTAACCAGCGGACAGGGCTGGCGTAGCGATCAGCCTGCCGCGCGACGGTCTCTGCGCCCACGGTTTCAATTTGTCCCAGCGGCTCGCCTGTGCGAGAGAGCATCGCGCCGATGGTGCTGGCCGCTGGGGAGGGATGGTTCGCACAGACTTGAAATGCCGATTGCGGGTCGAACAATTCAAGTGGATCCGCAATCTCTTTGAGCTGCTGGACGAATTCTTCGGGAATCACCTTTTCGCGTCGCAGGCTCAGCATCCGCTCGACGGCCAGCGCGACGACAACAAGGCTCATGATGATGATGGGGATCATGAAGCGGCCACCACTGAGCATCAGCGACATCATGTCGATGCCGGTCGGCGTTTCTGGCGTCGGTTCGGTCGGCGCAGCTTCATTCATGATCCGCTGGATCTCAGCGGCATCGACCGGTGCATTGTCCTGTGCGACGGCGATTCCAAGCATGCCGCCGCAAAGCAACCATGTCAGCACCCCGGCCAGCATTAAGCTTCGTGCCCATCGGCAGGTTCGATCGAGGAATGAGTCAGACGGTTGAGCAGCAGGTGTCATCAGGGCAGGCCGTGTAACTGGAGTTGCCGCAGCGCTCATCGCTGCGACGTTGTTGTGTGGGGGAGAAGGTTGATTCACTTCAGCGCCTCCAAGCGTTCGGCGGCCTTCTTGGCAAGTTCATGGTCGCGGTGTTCGTCGACAACAAACTGGTAAAACGTGCGTGCGACGGTCTGGGCCTTGGTGCGATTGGCATCGGTTTGCGCTTGTTGGATTAAAGCTTCCGCACAGCGACCCGCTTCAAATCCGCTTCGCGCTTGCCAGGGCCGAATGGTGGCCGAGGCTTCTGAACCACCGAATCCATACATGACGCTTTGAAATTCCGGGATGGCTTTGTCGAAGGCTTGTCTCAGAAAGTAAATCTCACCCATCATGAACCGCGAGCGAGCCGCGACTTCCTGGCGACGATAGCCTTCGGCGACCTGTTGAAAGTAGCTTAAAGCGCGTTCCATGTCACCTTTTTGTTGGTAGACGAAGCCGAGTTCGTACAGCAGTTGTGGCAAGTAACTGGTTGATCGAAAGCGTGTTTTCAGTGCATCGAACCAATCGATGGCGACATCCCATTGCTGCAACTGAGCAGCAGACTGACCGCCATGCAAGAGGACGAGTTCCCGGATACGGCGATCTTCTGGGTCACGGAGCGTCGTGGAGTCGTCACCGTTGGCTTCGATCTGTTTGCGAGCCATTGTGAAGGACTGCAGAGCTTGCTCGAATTGATCCATTCGGAACAGGCATTCGCCATCCATCATGTAAGCGTCCAGAGCCAATTCGCCTTTGGGAAACCGTTTGGTGAGGTTTGAAAACGCCTGGCGAGCTTGTTGCAGATTTCCTGCTTGGAAATCGCTCCAGGCCAAGCGGTACATAGCCTTTTCTGCCACGACGGGATCTTTGGCCGCGCTGGCTTGCTTGAGAAATTCTGATGCTTTGTCCCAGTTTTTTTGGTCGTAATAGAACTGGCCTACGAAGAAGGCTGCATCAGCGGTGAACGGAGCGTCGCTCGATTTGGCCAGGATGCCTTCAAAGACCTTGGCGGCTTGATCGGTTTTGCCTGCTTGTTGCAGCGCCCAGCCCATTTCGTAACGCAGGCGTTCTGGGGAGTCATAATCGGGCACTTTGGACAGGAGTTGGGACAATTTATTGGCGGCGTCGCCGAAGCGTTTTTCGGCTTGATCGACCAATGCCAATTCGTAGAGCACGTGGCCCAGTTGAGTGCCGGTCGGTTTCTTGGCCATCACCGCTTGCAGGTCACGGCGGGCCGCTGCGCTATCGCCGGTGACGCGGTAGGCAATCCCACGCGTCAGACGAGCATCGGTCGCGGTTTCATGGTTGGGTGATTTGTCCAGCAATTCGCTTAACGGAGCAATCGCCTCGCCATGCCGATCGGCTTGGATCAATGACCAGCCGAATCCGAACAAGGCATACGGACGCAATCGTTTACTGGCCGGGTCATTGATCAGTCGTTGGTGCCATTGCAATGCAGTGGCGTGATCATTTTGGTCCGCAGCCAGTTGGGCAAGTCGGTAGCGTGCTTGCCTGACCTCTGGCGTTGACTCGGTTCGCTTGGCGATTTGAGTCCAAGCCTGAGTCGCCTCTTGCGAGCGATTGGCGTCGTCGTAGGCAGTGGCTTGCAGGAACTGAGCTTTTGCGGCTGTTTGACTGCTCGGTGCCAGCTTGATTGCGCTGGCCAACAATCCGATCGCTTGGTCGGCTGACTTGTTTAGTAAAGCGGCCTTGCCCATCAGCAAGGCGGCTTCGGATTGTTGCTGAGCCGACTTCAGTGACGCAGTTTCTTTTTTCAACAGTTGCAAGGTTAGGTCGTATTGCTTGGACAGATTCGCTGCCGTTGCAGCACGCAGTGCCCATTGGCCTCGGCTGGCATGATTGGCCGGGGAGCGATCCAGCAAAGCTTGGAAATGCTGAACGGCCTCTTGGGATTTGCCTTGCAGCAAGGTCGATTCAGCAGCAATGAATCGCACGTCAATTGCCAACGGGTCATCCTTGAAACGCTGCATGAATTGGTTGGCTAGCTGGACTGCTTCGGCATACTGATCAAGCTGCAAAGCAGAGAAGGCTGCGTTATAAAGCAGTCGCGGCGCCACCTCGCTGTCACCGTATTTCTGTGCAGCCTGTTTGGCAACTTGCAGTGATTTTGCCAGCGTGACTGGATCGGCCGCAAGTGCTTCGACCAAGTCCAAGTATAAATGTGCCGAGTAGGTTCCAGCCACTTGCTTTTTGATTTGATCTTCGGCGACCTTGGCGGCTTGTTTGGTTTGTTTTTGGTTCAGGTAGATCTGTGCCAGCCAGTGAGCCGATTCGGTTGCGGTTTCGCCGCCGACGTTGGGTTGCTGGAGTTGTTGTTGGAAACGTTGTCCCGCCAGATCCAATTGTTTGGCGCGATAGTAAGCTTGTCCGGCAGCCAACAGGGCGCCCGCTGCCTCTGGGCTGTTGGGGTGCTTTTGCCGGAGCAGATCGTAGACCTGGGCTGCTTCGGCAGGCCGATTGGACTGCACCAGGGCAAACGCCTTGCGCAGCATCGCGTAGCGTTCGTCTTCGGCGTACTGGGCCGCCGAAAGCGCTCCATCAAAGAGCTTGAGAGCTTCGGCCTGCTTGCCCGCAGCGATGAATTGATCGCCCAAGCGAAGTCGCACATCCACTGCGAATTCATGCGTCGAGAATTCTTGCAACAATTGCTGGTAGGCCCGGACCGCTTGAGCATCTTTGCCGGCTTCTTCCAGAGCAACCCCGTAGGCGTACAACGTGTCGCAGCGCAAAGGGGATTGCTTTGACGTCGCGAGCGATAGCATGCGCTGGTAGCTGGCGATGGCCGCATCAGTGTGTCCTAACTGATAGGCTGCTTCACCACTGTAAAAGTAGGCGCGGTCGGCAAACGTTGTTTGGGGAAACTCTTTGATCAATTGAACATACGTGGCAATCGTTTGCTGCAGTGCTTTGGCATCCGCATTCTGACCTTCGGTGGCCACGACAAACTGACACCATCCTAGGTTGGCAAGGCTTTGCTCACGAAGCTTGGAAGCCGGGTCGGTCAATGCAGATTGAAAGGCTGTGATCGCGCGACCGTAGTCAGGCGTCTCACGCTTCATCTCGCAGACGCCTCGATAGTGAGCCGCTTGACTGGCGAGATCGTCTTTGGGGTATTGCTTAAGGAATTGTTCCCAGTTGCGAATCGCCAAATCGATGGCGCCTTTGTTTTGAAAATTCGCCGCGTCAGAGTACAACGCGATCGAGGCTGCAGTTGATTCTTCAGCTTTGCTGACATTTGCGTCAATGATCATTGCCATAAAGGTGACAAGGCATGCAGCGATGCTTTGCCAACGTTTCCGGGCACGGCGTCTGGCGACGACCGAACAAATGCCAGGGACTGTGTGACGGTGAGTGTCTGGAGCGAACAGAGATCGATTCATGATAGGGGTGTTGCTTGCACCGCAGAAAAGAAGTTGACTATCAGATGAAGTGTGATCATCGCTGAAATCGGTACCACTGTCCTGAACGGACGGGTTCCTCTCAACGACACATCTTTTTCCAGCTTACGCGAGGATCCAACTAAACTAAGTTTAACGGCAGTAAGGAATAAAGGATAGTTCGCCAGTCAGTTTGCCCAAACTTCGCAGCCTCTCCTGGGGCGCTGTTTTGATGGCTCCCTCAGGCTCCGTTTCACCGCCACCGTGATGCACTTCGCGTTGACGCTGCCGGTTGTAGCGATTGTTGCCCTCTTTGCCGAAGCCTCAGCAGCGGGGAAAGCAAATGGTTCTCAAAGGAGGGGCGGGCGGCTGAATAGGGCGCCGCGGAAGCTTTTGGCGATGCGACCGAAATCGGTTAATTCGTACCGTTTGCTTGCCGAAGCTTTGATTGGCAGCGAACCGCCGGGTGGGTTTGCGACGTAGGACACTTTGGTGCTCCCCCATTCGCATCGCCGCCAAACATTTGAAACGCTGCGATTTTGAATCGGTGACATGGAGGCTCGTTTAGGCCGTCGCAGCGAAGAGCTAGCGACGGTCATCGTTGGACTTTGGTTCACGGATGCACTCGGGCACGCTGGCTGGAACCACAACACAAGACAATCGAAATGGCAAAGACCTGTTTGGTGACCGGCGGTGCTGGGTTCATCGGATCACATCTGACGCAGCAACTGTTGCAACGCGGGCACCGTGTATTGGTGGTCGACGACCTCTCGACCGGGCAAGCCAATAACTTGCAGCACGTGATGGATCATCCACAGCTGGAGTTCATTCAAGGCAGCGTCGAAGATGATCGATTGGTTGCCGAAGTGGTTGGCCGCGCGGATTGCGTTTATCACTTGGCCGCCGCCGTTGGTGTGGCTTTGATCGCCAAGCAGCCGATTCAGACCATTGAACGCAACGTTTATCCAACACAGTTGATTTTGGATCGCCTGGGGGAACGTGCCAAACGCGGCCAATTGATCCCCTGTTTCATCGCCAGCACCAGTGAGGTCTACGGCAAGAACCCCAAAGAATTGTGGTCCGAGGAGGACGACTTGGTTTTTGGCGCGACCACCAAGCCTCGCTGGAGTTACGGCGTCAGCAAGGCCATCGACGAGTTTTTAGCCTTGGCTTATTTCAAAGAATCTTCGCTGCCGATCGTCGTTGGCCGATTCTTTAATGTTGTCGGCCCTCGGCAAACCGGCGCGTACGGGATGGTCTTGCCACGCTTCGTTCAAGCTGCTTTGGCGGGCGAGCCGCTGGTGGTTCATGACGATGGCAAACAGGTCCGCTGTTTTGCTCATGTCGATGATGTGGTGGGGGCGGTCGTTACCCTGAGCGAGGCCCGTGACACCGCAGGACGCGTGTACAACATTGGCAGCGACAAGCCGGTGTCCATTCTGCAGCTCGCCCAGCGAGTGATCGAGAAAGTCAATCCAGCAGCGACCATTCAGTTTCAGTCCTACCGCGAAGCGTACGATGATTCGTTCGAGGACATTCGCCGGCGAGTTCCCGATCTGAATCGCATTCGCTCGGCCATTGGATTTGAGGCCCAAAAAACGCTCGACGACATCATTGATGACGTTGCCAATGCCATGCGTTAGCGGCCGTTTTCAGGTGGGTTGCGTTTGTGAACGCGTCGGCGAGTAGTTCTGCGGGGTGGTTTCGGCATCTTCTGGCTGGCGACCTGGGCTCAATGCTGTTGCTTTCCACCCGTTATGACTAGCTCTGGAGTTGGTAGCAGGGCTTGTCGGTGGTCCCGGTTGCAGCCTATTCTGTTGTGCCTTGTGGTTCTGTACACCAGCCAGTTCCACTCTTCACCCAAACAAGAGAAGTGAAAGTGCCATGAAAGAAGGCATCCATCCCAATTATGCGAAGACCACCATCAAGTGTGGTTGCGGCAACACCTTTGACACTCGCTCGGTCCGTCCAGGCGAAATGAAGGTTGATATTTGCAATGCGTGTCACCCGTTTTACACTGGTAAAATGAAGTTTGTTGACACCGCTGGCCGGATTGACAAGTTCCAGAAGAAGTTTGCAGCTGGTACTTACGGCAGCTTGCAGAAGAAAGGCAAAAAGAAATAGCTTTGCTCTTTCGCCTCTTTGGATTCCATGGGCTTTGGCGAATCACACGCCCCCGCTAGTGGAATTCGATGAAATGGCTACGTTATCGCATGGTCCACGGCAGTGATGGGCCATGCGTTTTTTATTTTGCTGGCGTCTGTTCTTGGTGAACGTTCGTACGCCGGCATGACTTGCGACCTTCATTCCTCTTTCGCCTTCGGCACCCTTCATGAGCAGCATCCGCGATTTGCTGGAAGAAAAACTGCAGCGTTTCGAGCAACTGGAACGCGACATGTCCGATCCTGAAGTCCTCGGCGACGGGGCTCGGATGAGTGCCACAGCGCGCGAGCACGGTGGGCTGGCGAAGCTAGCCGGTCGTTACCGCGAGTTCAAAAAGCTGAGCAGCGAGATCCAGGGCTGCAAAGAGATGGCTGAGCTGGCCGAGGATGCAGAAGAGCGAGAAATGGCCGAAGAAGAAATGGCCGATTTGCGCTCTCGCCGCGAGACCATTTGGGAAGAGCTGCTGTCGATGACCATTGGCGGTGAAGATAGCCATCGAACGCGCTGCGTGATGGAAATCCGCGCCGGAACCGGTGGCGACGAAGCGGCTTTGTTTGCCCGCGACTTGTTCGAGATGTACCGTCGCTACGCGGAGATCAAAGGTTGGAAAACCGAGATCATGGATTCCAGCGTCAACGACATGGGCGGTTTCAAGGAAATCACGGTCACGCTAGAAGGCGAATCGGTGTTCCGCGATCTGGCTTATGAGTCCGGTGGGCACCGCGTGCAGCGTGTTCCGGAAACCGAAACTCAAGGCCGCGTGCACACCAGTGCTGCCACCGTGGCGGTGATGCCGGAACCGGAGGACGTGGAAATCGACTTAAAAGCCGATGACTACCGTGTCGACAAATTTGGTGCGTCCGGTCCGGGTGGTCAGCACGTCAACAAGACGGAATCGGCAATTCGCTTGACTCACCATGAGACCGGCATTGTTGTGCAGTGCCAGGACGAAAAGAGTCAGCACAAGAACCTGGCCAAAGCCATTCGCGTTTTGAAGGCTCGGATTTACGAAAAGAAACGCGAAGAAGAAGCTGCCAAGCAAGCCGAACAGCGGAAGGGTTTGATCGGCTCTGGCGATCGTAGTCAACGAATTCGCACTTATAACTTCCCTCAAAATCGCCTGACCGATCATCGCATCAATTTGACGCTCTACAAGCTGGATCAAGTTTTGACGGGTGATTTGAATCCTGTCACCGATGCCTTAATTGAATACGATCGCGACCAATTGCGCGGAGACATGATCGACTGATGAATGATTCATCGGGTGCCACAAACGCTGCTGCCAAGACCGCTCAGGATGATCGTTGGACCGTCTTGCGGTTGCTGAAGTGGACGACTGAGTTTTTCGAATCTCGAGGCAGTCAGTCGCCGCGTCTGGACGCCGAGATCTTGCTTGCGCACTCACTGGCGTGTTCTCGCATCGAACTGTACACCGCGTTCGAGTCTGAGCCTGACGAGGAGCAGCGCACTTGTTTTCGTGAACTGGTCCAACGTCGTGGTGAGGGAGCTCCGGTCGCTCAGTTGGTCGGTTACAAAGAATTCTATTCGTTGCGGTTTGATGTCAACGAGCACACCTTGATCCCGCGGCCGGAAACCGAGCACCTGGTCATCGCTGCTCTGGATCATCTGAAACAATGTGATCCCCAGGATCATCCGCCCGCGATTGCCGATATTGGGACAGGGTCTGGAGCGATTGCCGTTTCCATCGCTGTGCACAGCCCGTCGTCGCAACTGACGGCGATTGATATCAGTCCACAAGCGTTGCAGGTCGCAGCGTCAAATGCTCAGTTGCATTGCGCTGAGGATCGCATTGAGTTTGTGCAGTCGGATTTGCTTGCCGACGTTGATTCGGAACGTGTGTTTGATCTGATTTGTAGCAATCCACCCTACGTCAGTGAAAGCGAATACCAGCAGCTCGATCCATCGGTCAAAGGCTATGAACCAAAAACGGCACTGGTCAGTGGGCCTACGGGAACGGAGATCATCGAACGGATCTTACAGCTTGCGGAAAATCGTTTGGTGCCCGGTGGCTTGATGTTGATTGAATTAAGTCCCATGATCGCCGAGCAGTGTTTGCGTTTGGCAAATGCCCTTGATCATCTTGTGGATGCTAAACTCATCAATGACTTTTCCGGATTGCAACGAGTGCTCGTCGCTCACCGCGCATCGCCCATCCATTGACGGGAAGCAACTGTGACAACCAAGCTGTCCCAACCATCATCCATTTGGGCGGATCCTAGCTTGGCAACTGCGCCCGAGCAGCCATTGAAGTCGGTTGGAGCGTACTCAGAGCGAACGACTCCCGCTGGACAGGTGCGTCCGCACTGGCAATGGTTGTCGCAACAGCTTGATCAATTGGGGCCAGATGAGCTTTCCAGGCGTAGTGCCGCGATTGCTGATATCATTCGCGAAAACGGCGTCACGTTTCGTTCCGCTGCAACCAACGATTCAGCAGCCGAAATCAATCGGCCGTGGCAACTGTCGGTGATCCCGTTTGTGATTCCGATCCAGCAATGGGATCCAATCGCTGCCGGACTACAGCAGCGGGCGCGATTGTTGCAACGCATTCTTGCCGATCTGCATGGCCCACAGCGACTGATTCGCGAGGGCGTGATTCCGGGCGAATTGCTTTGGCGGAACCCGTATTACTACCGAGCCTTTCAAGGGCTTGCTGGCGCGCAGCCACAGCTGCATTTGAGTGCCGTGGACTTGGCACGCGGCGCTGATGGCAATTGGTACGCAACTGGAGATCGCACGCGAGCGCCTAGCGGACTGGGGTACTTGTTAGAAAATCGAGTGGTCACCGGTCGCGTGATGTCGGGTTTGATTCGACGCAGCAATACCGTGCGTTTAGCATCGTTCTTTGATCGATTTAAGAGTCACTTGCGTTCCTTGGCCAGTCAAAGTGATAACCCATGGATCGGCATCATGACGCCACCACGCGGCAGTTACCGGGGCTTCGAAGACACTTACTTGGCCCGTTACTTGGGGCTGCCGTTGGTGCAGAGCGAGGACTTAGCTGTTCGCGGTGGATCGCTGTATTTGAAGACGCTCGGTGGCTTGCAATCCATTGATGTGTTGTGGAGACATGTCAGTGATCGACTTTGCGATCCCTTGGAACTGGCCGGCGACTCCAACCAAGGAGTCACGGGGTTGCTGCGCTGTCTACGCCGTGGCAGCGTTGCCGTTGCCAACGCCGTGGGAAGTTCCTTGGCGCAGTGTCCCGGTATGATGGCTTATCTTGATGCTGCAAGTGAGTTCTTTGACGGCAATCCGTTGCAATTGAAGTCACAGCAAACACTGTGGTGCGGTGATCCGAATGACTTTCAACAAGTGCTGGCTGACCCGCATCAATGGGTGTTTCGCAATGCGTTTCGCGTCAGCAGTGATCTGCCTGTTTGTTTGCAAGATCTTGATGCAGCCCAGGCGGAGAACTTCTTGGGCCAACTGCGGAAGCACCCGCAAAGCTACATCGCCCAGCGTGTCGCCAGTTTTAGTTTGACTCCGGTATGGAGTGACAATCGAATCAAGCAACGCGCGATGGTATTGCGTAGTTTTCAGCTACATGAAAAAGACAGCATCAATGTTCTGCCCGGTGCGTTGGCGCGGGTGGGTGAGAATACGCTGGAACTGACCACTTCACCAGTCAGCGGTCACTTGACGTTAGATTGCTGGGTGACGAATGATCAACCGGTTGGCACGCACCAGAGTCTGTTGCATGATAGCAAGACACCGGTGCAGATTCGTCGGGTTGGTGATGAACTTCCCAGTCGCGTTGCCGAGCATCTTTTCTGGCTGGGACGATATGCTGAACGTTCGGAATCGATCGCCCGGGTGATGCGCACCACCATGGACTTGATCGCTGGTGAAGACGATTGGGTGAACTTGCCGGCTGTGCCGCGTTTGATTCGTCAATTGGCAGTGCAGGGGCAGATTGAACCTGGTTTCGCAGTGGATTCCTTGGCGGCCACGCTACCGGATATCGAACAGATGTTGCCCGCCTCTTTGTTGGATCGTGATCAGGCCTTGGGCTTGGTGCGTTCGATGGGTGCGGTGATTGGCAACACCATCGCCGTGCGCGATCGCTTGTCCAGCGAAGCCTTCCGAATCGCTCAGCGGGCTTATCGTGATTTGACGCATTCGCCCTCGGCACATCCCACAGGCTCCGTCCCGAAAATACAGATCAGCGAAGCGATTGAGCGAGTCGAGCGTCTGATCGTCGATTTGTTGGCCTTGGCGGGGCTGACCAGTGAAAGCCTTGTTCGCAGCCACGTGTGGCAGTTCGTGGAACTTGGTCGTCGGATTGAACGCGCCGATCAAACCAGCGAGTTGTTGCGGCAAACGCTGGTACCGGCAACGGATCAGGGAAAGTCAATTTGCGAAGCGGTGTTGCGGGTCACGGACTCGTTGATGACCTACCGTGCACGCTATTTGAATCTGATGCGATTGGCTCCCGTGATTGATCTGCTGGTCACCGATCCGACCAACCCGCGTTCGCTGTGTTTCCAGTTGCAGCAGACTCTGAAGGTGATCGATCTTCTGCCGACCCGTCAAGCCGCTGGCACGGATGATCTGTTGCGATCATTGGCTGAGAACTTGTTGCAACAGGTGGCAGACGCCGATCCAATGCAACTGGCTGAAGTCGCCGAGGATGGCACGTTAAATCATCTCGACGCGTTACTGGAGATCTGCTCGCGAGAACTCCCCAAGCTTTCTGAAGCTCTGGTCGCGCGCTACCTGATTCACACCTCACCACGGCAGTTGTTAACGGGCTCACAGCGATGATGAATCAAACGGGCAATCAAAGTCAGCAACAGAGTGGCCCAGTCGCCGAACCCTTGGGGTCGCAATCTCCGGCCCAGGAAGTCGTGCGGTACAAGATTCGCCATCAGACGCGTTACCAGTACAGCGAGAATGTAGCGGTCTGCCAAAACCAAGTGCGTATGCAACCTGTGTCGCGTCCCCCTTGCCATTGCTTGTCCAGTGATCTAACCATCACGCCCACGCCAAGTAGCCAAGAGGAACACCGTGATTACTTTGGGAATCAGGTCACAACCTTCTCAATTGAATCTTTGCATGACTCGTTGTTCGTCGAATGCGTCAGTCTGGTCCAGGTCCGTGCTTCGGGCATCAGCGTGCAAACGAGATCCCCGAGGTTCGAGGAGGTGATCGGGTTGACCGATCTGCGATCCAATGCGATCCCCGCGACCGACACTGGTTTTCAGCCACTGATTGACGAATACAAGAACCCGTCCCGTCGTGTCCGGTTGAGCGATGATTTTGCCGGTTACGCACGCCAAGAATTCTCCGGTGGTCGACCGATTTTGTTAGCCGCATTGGGGCTGACGCAACGCATTCAAAACGATTTTAGCTACGACACCACGACCACGGATGTCAATACACCCACTGAACAAGCGTTTCAAATGCGTTCAGGGGTATGCCAAGACTTTGCCCACGTGCAGCTTGCATGCTTGCGTTCGTTGGGATTGCCCGCACGATACATCAGTGGCTACCTGCGCACGGTTCCGCCGCCAGGCAAGCCGCGTTTGATTGGTGCTGACGAGTCGCATGCCTGGGTTGAACTTTACGCTGGGCGTGAGTTGGGTTGGGTTGGGCTGGATCCCACCAACGGGACGTTTGTGGGAACCGATCACATCCCTGTTTGCATTGGATTGGACTATGAAGATGTCAGCCCGATGCGTGGCGTGGTGTTAGGAGGCGGTACACACCATTTGTCGGTCAGCGTCGATGTTGAACCGGTGCCGGCCGGTCAGTAGCCAAGTGCTCCCTCAGCCGTTTTGGCGCTGGCCAGGATTGGGTCAGCAACACCCTGCTGCTTTGCGGGAGATTTCAGTCAACGGTTCTTTCAGCAAAACCCTCCCTTTTGCGGGAGGGTCCGCCGGTTTGCGGTGGTGGCGCGCTGGTGAGTGTGCAGAGTTGCAAGGCGGGGAATCGTTTGTCTCAATGGCCGGCCGGGGAGGGTTTCGCTGTGGCTGCCTGCGGTTGGCGTTGCCAACCACTTCACCCTCACCTCGCCTAGGCTCGACTCTCCCGCCAGCGGGAGAGTTCAGTCATGAATCACCTCAGCCGTTTTGGCGTTGGCCAAGGTTTGGTCACAACGACGGCAGCATCCCAAAAACGGGGCCTTACGGCCTGCGTTAATGGGGGACGAGGCTAACGGCCGACACCGCGCAGGTCAAACGTGATCGGGTAATCATTTGGTGAACGGGAAGGTGGCAGGTCGGGGATCATCAATTTGCCGCCGGTCAGTGTGTGCGTTTCAAATCGTGCACTGCGACGTGCGTCGGCTTCGTACGCATTGATGGGAAACACTTCGTGAGCTCGTCCACTGGGGTCGGCTGCATGATAGCGGCAACCAGCCATGGAGCGATTGCTGAACCGATTGACCAGTTCAATTTGCAGCGGCACGTTGACTCCGATCGTCGGATGCAGGCAGCGTGGAGCTTGCCAGGCACGGTACTTGATCCCGGCCAAGTAGCGCCCCGTGATCTCACTGGGGTGCATGGGAACTTGATGTCCGTTGCACAACACTGCGTGTTTGGCTGGATCAAAGCCATCAAGCGTCAACTGTAGACGCTCCATCGAGGAATCAACAAAGCGTGCCGTGCCGCCTCCGGCGGGGTCTTCACCCATTAAGTACCAGGGTTCGATGGCATTGCGAAGTTCCATGCGAACGTCTCCGGTGACCATTTCGCCGATCACTGGAAAGCGGAATTCATACTGGGGCAAGTACCAACCTGGATCAAGGCTGACGCCCAGTTGACCGAGTTTATCCAGGGCGTTGCAGAGATCTGTCCAGACAAAGTGAGGCAGCATGAAGCGATCATAAAGCATGGTTCCCCAGCGCACCAAGGGTTGCTTATAGGGCTGATGCCAGAAGGCGGCCACGACACCTCGAATCAGCAATTGCTGGGCCAGATTCATTTGTGGGTTCGGTGGCATTTCAAAGCCTCGGAATTCAACCAAGCCCAACCGGCCTGTGCTTGAATCCGGTGAATAAAGCTTATCAATGCAGATCTCTGCGCGGTGCGTGTTGCCCGTCAGGTCGACCATCAGATCACGGAACAGACGGTCAACGGTCCAGGGCATGATGTCTTGGCCATTCTGCTCAAGGCGATCGACTTCAGCCAACGCAACTTCCATCTCATAGACGCTGTCGCGGCGGGCTTCGTCCATCCGTGGCGCTTGGCTGGTCGGGCCGATGAATTTTCCGCTGAACAAGTACGACAGAGCGGGGTGATTGTGCCAAAAGCGAATCATGCTGGCCAGCAGGTCGGGGCGCCGAATGAACGGGCTGTCCTCTGGCGACTGGCCACCGAGCACGATATGAGCCCCGCCGCCGGTGCCGGTGTGAATTCCATCGAGATCAAACTTCTGGGCCGTTAAGCCGCTTTCGCGAGCCTTTTCGTAGATCGTTTCTGTTAATTCAACCAGCTCTGGCCAACTCTTGCTGGGCTGCACGTTCAGTTCGATCACGCCGGGGTCCGGTGTGACTTTGAACAGTTCCACGCGGTGATCATTCGGCGGAAGATAGCCTTCGATGATCACTGGGATTTCCAAGTCGGCGCAGGTTTCTTCTACCGCGGCAAGCAAGTCCAGGTAGTCTTCAAGTCGCTGAGTAGGCGGCATAAAGAGATGCAGCCTGCCGTGGCGAACTTCAATACACAACGCAGTGGGAATGACTTCTGCATCGGGGACAGGCTGTTCTTTTTCTGCTTCCAGCTGATTGGTGATGCGTTCGATGCGACTGGGTTCTTGGCGAATCGGGACAGCCGGTGGCAGTGGCGACCGTGGCGCGAACGGGTCAATCGGCAACTGTTCGTGGGCTGGCACACTGGATGATTTTGGAAGTCGGTCCAAAGGCAGCCGCAGCCCGATGGGTGAGTCACCTGGAATCACATACACTTTTTCGCCACGCATCGGCCAGGTTCCGCCGACCCAACCAGCATGCGCTTGCCACCAAGCACGTTTGAGCGGCATCACAAACCCTACCGGACGATCGAGTCCTCGCTGGAACGCACGCATCATCATGGCGCGCTCGTTGGGGTCCTCCAATTTGGGATCCGTTGGATCAACGTCCTTGGGCAACTTTTGTTCGCGCCACAGGTAGTAAAACGTGTCCTCATAAACAGGGAACGAAAGCTTGGCGTCGATCCCCAGCACGCCCGAAAGGTGTTGGACAAAACGCTCTGCGTCGGCATCCTGATAATCATACTGCTTGCCTTCATCTGCAATCCAACGCGCGTCCTGCCAAACCGGTTGGCCATCTTTACGCCATAAACAAGTCAGCGCCCAACGCGGCAGGCTTTCGCCGGGGTACCATTTGCCTTGCCCGTAATGCAGCAGTGCACCGGGCGCCAGTGTGTCGCGCAATTTGAGCAATAGCACATTGGAAAGCACCCGTTTCTCTTCGCCAACCGCTTCGGTGTTCCACTGCGGGTCATCGGTGTCCTGGATGCCGACGAAGGTTGGTTCGCCACCGATGGTCAAGCGAACATCGCCATCATCCAAGAGTTGATCAACCTGATCCCCAGCAGACACAATGCTCTGCCACTGATCATCGGTATACGGTTTGGTGGTCCGAGGAGACTCCAGCACCCGGCGTACCGACATCTCGTGTCTGAATTCAACGTCGCAGGCTTCGTGGCCGCCAGTGATCGGTGCGGCATCGTTGTAGTGCGGCGTGCAGGCCAGGGGAATGTGTCCTTCGCTAGCCAGCAAGCCGCTGGTCGGGTCCAAGCCAATCCACCCACCACCGGGCACATAGATCTCCGTCCAGGCGTGTAGGTCACAGAAGTCCTCGTCCGGACCGGCGCCTTCACTTGGATCAACAGGCTTTTCATCAGCTGTTAATTGAATCAAGTAACCTGAAACGAACCGCGCTGCGACTCCCAGATGGCGAAACGCTTGGGTCAGCATCCAAGCCGAATCACGGCAGGAACCGCTCGCTAATTCGAGTGTTTCTTCTGGAGTTTGCACACCCGGTTCAAGCCGCACGGTGTAGCGAATCAGTTCTTGGGCTTGACGATTGACGTCGACGAGGAAATCGATCGTCCGTGGCATCTTCTTGGGCAATGAGTCAACCCACTGCCCGAGTTTTGGTGTCAGAGGCTCTGGTGTGATGTAGGATTCCAACTGTTTGGCGATCGCTGGATCGTACTCAAAGGGCCACTCCTGAACCTCTTCGTCCAAAAAGAAATCAAACGGGTTGATCACGGTCATGTCCGCGATCAGGTCGATNTCGATACTCAGTCGGTCTGTTTTCTCTGGGAAGACCAAGCGAGCCATGGGATTGGCAAAGGGATCCTGTTGCCAATTGATGAAGTGCTCGTCGGGCGTGACCTTCAGGTTGTATCCTGCAATCGACGTTCGACAGTGGTAGGCCGGTCTTAACCGAACGAGTTGGGGGGCCAGTGAAATTCGCTTATCGTACTGATAATGCGTTTGATGATTCAGGGCGACGCGAATAGTCATTTGCTTCCAATAGCGTTAAAGTAGTCGTTGGCAATCGCCTGGCCGATTTCGTTGAGTTGAGTTTGCAGGTCATCGATGAAGCGATGCATGCCACCTGACAAGACTTCTTTCACGTCCATGCTTTGTAGGCGATGCCGGAGGGAGGCGATCTGGTTGCTCGATGCGCTGGGGAATTCAGCATCGCATTGCTTATGAATTTCACGCACTGACCAATCCGCACCTGCCACGCAGGCATAAATGCTGCGTGTAAAGGTTTTGTGGAAGATGAAAAACGAGACGATCTTTTCGATATCCATCAGGTGGTGTTCGCGACGATAGGCCTCAAAGCCACTGATGGCCAGCAGCAGGTTGGACCACTGCAGATCATCGACCGCGGTGCCGACGTCTTCAATGCGAGGCAGTAAATTAAAGTACTTGGCATCGAGGATTCGTGACGTCTTATCGGCTCGCTCGATCAATCGTCCCGCATTCAGAAATTGCCAGCCCAAGTCATGGCTCATGGTGCTGTCTAAAACGCCAGTCCACATCAAGGCATGGTTGCGAATCTCGACGAAGAATTCGCCGGTTGGTTGGCTCAATTGTGAAGGGCCAGCATCACGTACGAAGTGATAAAAGTCGTTCAGCTGCTCAAATGCCTCGGTGGAGATCGATTCGCGGACGCCTCGCGCGTTTTCACGAGCAGCACGCAAACAGCAGACCATCGAACTGGAATAATCTCGATCAAAGCCCAAGAACTGCACGACATTTTGAGGATCCGCGCGACCGTAGCGGGCGGCGAATTCCTTTTGATCCCCGGTGACTTCTACCAAGGGTGTCCAAGGGTCAACCAAGGTGTCGGGATGCTCCAACGTCATTTGCAAGGTGACTTCCAAGAAACGAGCCAGGTTTTCAGCCCGCTCGACTTGACGTCCCATCCAGTAAATTGATTCGGCGACTCGTGAAAGCATGTGATTTGAAGGCTAGGTGACGATTGCGATGGCCGGTAACGATGGCTCGTTAAGTGACTATCAATGATTGCAAGCAAGAACGGATTAAGTCGAAGGAGAGGATGCCGTGGCGACATCTTGGCCGCTTTCAGCCACAACCCAGGTGTCTTTGCTGCCGCCTCCCTGAGAGGAATTGACGACTAGCGACCCCTTTTTTAACGCCACTCGCGTTAGGCCGCCCGGCAATACCCAAACGTCATTGGGGTGGCTGCACAGAATGTACGGCCGCAGGTCGACATGGCGGCCTTCCAGTTTGTCGTCAATGGCCGTGGGCACGCGAGAGAGTTGCAGTGTGGGCTGAGCAATCCAATTGCGTGGGTTTTTCTTGATCTTCGCAGCAAATTCGCTGCGTTCTTCTTTGCTGGAGTGAGGCCCGATCAGCAACCCATAGCCACCTGATTCACCCGCAGGTTTGACAACCAGTTCATCAAGATGCTCCAGCACGTACTTGCGATCGTCGGCACGTTGACAGAGATACGTTGGCACGTTCGGCAAGATCGGTTCCTGACCCAAGTAATAGCGAATCATTTCCGGAACAAAGGAATAGATCACTTTGTCATCCGCCACGCCTGTTCCAGGTGCATTGGCAAGTGCGACGTTGCCAGCACGATACGCATCCATTAAACCAGCAACGCCGAGTACGCTGTCTTTACGAAACGTTTTTGGATCCAGGAAATCATCATCCACTCGCCGGTAGATCACATCAACGCGTTTCAGGCCAGCCACGGTGCGCATGTAGACGATGTNACGATCGACCACGAGGTCGCGTCCTTCGACAAGCTCGATTCCCATCTGTTGCGCCAGGAACGAGTGCTCGTAGTAAGCACTGTTGTAGATCCCCGGAGTAAGGATCACCACGGTGGGGTCCGAGACTTGTGGCGGCGCGACATCACGGAGCATCTGGAACAATCGCGAGCAATAGTTGTTGACCGGTCGAACATTCGAGGCACTGAACGCTTGTGGGAAGTTGCGTTTCATCACATGCCGATTCTGCAGCACATAGGAAACCCCAGAGGGACAACGCAGGTTGTCCTCTAAAACATAGACGGCTCCCGAGTTGTCTCGGACAAGGTCGGTCCCGGTGATGTGACACCAAACATCGTTAAACGGTTTCAGCCCCTGGCAGGCCTCCAAGTACCCGGGGGCACTCTTGATCAGATCCTCCGGAATGATGCCTTCCTTGACAATGTTCTGCTCGTTATAGACATCGCAGAGAAAGAAATTCAAGGCGCTGATTCGCTGTCGTAATCCCGCTTCGATGTGTTTCCAAAGCATCGAGGAGATGATTCGAGGCACGACATCAAAGGGGAAAATCTTTTCTGTCCCCGTTTTGTCGTTGTAGACGGTGAACGTGATGCCCATGTCGTACAGCAATCGCTCGATCGCCTGCTGGCGACGACTGAGTTCGCCGTCGGGCATTTCCTGGAACAGGCGAATCAGTTGCTCTGCATCGGGCCGTGCAACTCCGTTTGCTTCGACGAGTTCGTCGTAAAACGCGTCTGTACTATAGCCTGGGAGCACGATCTTCGTCCGCTCGGACGAGCCGTCGGAAGGGCTAAAGGAACTCGAGTCCGCAGCGCTCTTCTGTGACTGCTGCATGGTTGATTCTCGTGGTGGCGGTTTCTGGCAACAAGATGCGAGGCAACGTTCGACGTTGCATTGAATGGGTGCCGTAACCTGTCGGTCACAGCATACGATCGCAATCGATAAAAACAGCATTCACCACCTGAACCAATGCATGGTTCAGGAAGTGAGTGTTGAATTTGATCGACCCGCCTGACGATCGCTTCTGGTGCGTCGGACGCTAGCTGAGTTTTCAGCGAGCGGCCGAGCCATTGAGAAAAAATGGGAGCCTTCACAGAGGTGTCGCAGTGCCGATTGCCTGGGTGACTTGTTGCCAAGTCTGGCACATTAACATGTACTTCGTCGCCTGTTCCCGATTTACTTCAATTTATCGTACCTAAACAGTTCCCATTGGCCACTAAGTCGCACTCGCAATGTACCTTGTGGCATCTGGATGACCATAAATGCCCCGTTACGGTGAAAGCATTCGTGCGCGTGCAGGTCGTTCACTCGAGAATGATTGTCACATCCCCACTCGATTCGCGTTCTGGTCCTAGTTTGCGTCAGGCTTTCCGCAGGGAAGGGATGATCCGCATGGATTGTCCGAAAGCATCGCACGTTCACGTCTTGAATAATTTTTAATGAAGTCGCTTTTAAAGTCTCTGTATCGCAAAACCCCTCTGCTCAGCTTGCTCTCTGGCGTGTTTGTCTTCGTTTCATGCTCGGCGATGTTGTTGACCGGATACGATCTGTCTTCTGCAGGGGCCTTGGCTCTGGGGGGATTGCCTCTGACGGCGGCGGTCCTGGATGTCGTTCGTCTGTTGCCTCGGTCCGGAGCGAAGCTGAAGCAGGAGCTGGCAGCAGGGGATTCCCAGGGTGGCGCAGACCTACAGCAATTTCTGCAGGATCGAGCCGACGACTTGACGGCTCGCGAAACGCAGCTGACTGAGCAATCGCTGTTGTTGCAGCAGTGGTTACAGTTCCCTGACGCGATGGACTGGAATCAACGAGCGTCAACTGATCCCAGTTTGATTGATCATGCACAATCCGTGAAAGCCGATCCGCTGGCCAAGCATGATGTGGAACTCAAGCAACTGATTGAAGGCAAGACTCACGAGTTGTTTGAGGACATTCGCAATGACGTGTACCGCACTGAAAAGGGCGGTGTCAAGGTTTTCGATTACGGCCGGATTCGAGCCGACTTGTATCGCTTATTGGCTGACGTGGTGGCAATCTACAAGCCAGGCGAGCAGGACTTTCTTTTGAAGACCAATCTGGAGGCGTCGACTCGCGCGATGGGTCATGCTTCCTTGCGTCTGATGGTGGCCGCAGAGAGTTTGCCAGGCAATGTCTACCAGTACAATTTTCAAACCATTTATGACATGGTCAGCCGAGCGGTCAAGGCGTTTGGTTATTACAAAACGGCTAAGCCTTACTTGGACATCGCGTCGAGCGTCTTTTATGCCGGACGATTTGCCTCCGGCGCCAGTCCGATCACCTTGGCCGCTTGGTGGGCAGCGTCAAAAGCAACCACCTATGGTGCGTCGCGTCTCAGCGAGCATGTCATCAATGAACAGGCGATCGGTTTGATTCGGCAGTTGGTCGAAATCTTTGCTGTCGAAGTCGCTGCCATCTATAGCCCGCAGGTTCGTTATCGTGATGCTCAATGGATCTATGGTGTTGAGTTGGTGCATTTTGCCAGTCAAGTGCCGCTACCGCCTGAGGTCCGTTTAGCTGCCCTTGGTGAGCTTGGCAAACTGACCCTGCGTGCTGAATACGGCCGCGTGTCCTTGATGCGACAATTGGCGAGTAACGCGACGTCGCGGCCTGACCAATATCTGCCCGCAGAAAGTCTTTCACAGCAAGATCGCGTGATTGTCGCTCAGCAGTTGGAACAGTTTGTGACCACGCATCTGCTCAAAGCATCGGTCCAGCAGGTCTCCAGTGAGCAGCTTCATCAGTGGTTTGCTGAGGTCGCCGAGCGACTGCAAATTGCGATCAAGAAATGGGGGCATGAACTATCGGACCAGGAGCAATTGGTGGCCGCCTGCCAGACGCTATTGGCGTTTCGCTTGGAATTCTTTGGTGAAGATGCGGCAGCGGCGATCAAGCAACTTGATGGAACCAAGACATTGTCCCAGTTATCGATAGAGGAACGTCGGCAATGGGAAGCCGATGGTTTAAGCGAGCCGCCATTTTTCTTTGCCCCGCCACCTCTTCCCCCTGAGGCCCAGATCTGTGAACGCTGGTTCGATGACTTGTTGGCGATGGTGCCGCCCTTGCCGCCAGCAGCCACACAAATCGGCGATTCGCAGCTCAGTGCAGACGTGAAGCTTGAAGCTGGAAGCGAGTTCCTGTTGCGGAGATGGCTGGGACAGGATGCGATGCTGCAGGCCGCCTATTTCTTGCGAAAAGACGCCCAGCAGATTCAGGCTCGCTATCAGGAAGCCAGTCAACAAGAGCTCTTTCAGCAGTGCCAAAACCCAGCTGACGACAGCAAGACGCTGCCGCCGGTTTTGTTCTTGCAACAGCAACTGGGCGGAGTTCANGTTGCTGCGCACTATCAATGCAGCGAAATCCAGACTGATGACGCGCGAGTCACTGGCGACGGCTTTTTAACTCAGCTGGGTGATACCTTGGTCGCCTATCAAGTGAGTGAGGCCAGCGACGATCCCGCTCATCAAGTGTTGTACCTGGTCGCAATCGCCAAGCGTGATCAAGTCCAAGCTACAAAACAGAGTGGTTACTTGCGGAGTTCCTGTCGCCTGCGATTTCCCTCTGGCGAATCAGTGACGGTGGTGGGAGGGGCGTTTAGCAGTTACGAAACCTTCTTCGCCGATCTACGCGTGTAGAAGCAGTTTCCATCCGCCGAATTNGCGTTCGCCACGGTTCGCTCAGCAACACCCTCCCGCTTGCGGGAGGGTGTTGTTGTGGCTGCCTGCGGTTGGCGTTGCCAACCACTTCACCCTCACCTCGCTTAGGCTCGACTCTCCCGCCAGCGGGAGAGTTCAGTCAACGGTTCTTCCCGCAACATCCTCCCGCTTGCGGGAGAGTGCAGTCAAAGATCATCCGCCGCATTGGCGTTTGACAGGCTTTTTGCGGTCTACTGGGGCGATGACGGTTCCGGGCGTGGGGCCAGCGAGTCGTAGTGCTCCGCTGAGACACCTGACCAAACCGGCGACGATCCCCACAGCGGTACCGTCGGCAATGTGGACTCCCAGGTCCCCAGGGCTTCAAACATCTCTTCAAACTCAGCGTGATGGGTCTGCCGCTGGTTGTTGGCTTCAGCGATGTCTTTGCCAACGTCAAAGAGTTCAGCGGGGCGATGTGAAAGTCGGACCAATTTGTGCTTACCGAACAGGATGGCGGCTTGGCCTTGTAATCGCCAATGCAAACGACGTTGGGAATCGAGCGAGACATCGGTCAGCTGTGGCAAAACATCGATCCCATCGTAGGGACCGGCGAGTTCGACCATGCGTTTGCGATTCCGCGCGTCTTGACGGCTGGGTGGATCGTTCAGCGGGAGTGGCTGCGAACCAGCAGCATTCATAAACGTTGGCATCAGGTCCAAGGAACTGATCACGGACTTGCAAACCTGGCCGGCTTGAAACTGTTTGGGCCAAGTCCAAATCATGGGGATCCGAATGCCGCCTTCACGCATGGTGCCTTTGGCACCTCGCAAAGGGCCATTCCAGCTGGCGTTGCTGGTCGCGCCCCCGTTGTCGGAGAAAAACACTAGTAGCGTGTTGTCCCATTGGCCGCTGTCTTCAAGGGATTGACGGATTCTGCCGACGTTTCGATCCAGTGCGTAAACCATCGCGGCATAAGTGCGCCGCTTCTTGTCCGTGATGTGCGAGAATCGCTCCAGATCATTTGGCAGAGCCTGCATTGGAGTATGCGGCGCGTTGTAAGAGAAGAAGACGAACCAGGGTTGTTTGGGCTGCTGTTCCGATTGCCAGTCAATGAAACGCAGACCCTCATCGGTGAAGAAGTCGGTGATGTACTCGCTGGAGAATTCTGTCACCGGCGTGCCATTGCGTTCGATAGAGTTCCTGCCGTTGAGCGGAAAGTAGCTATGGCTGCCGCCCAGCATGCCACAGAAGTGATCAAAGCCACGTTGATTGGGATGAAATGCTTCCCCTGTCCCTAAATGCCACTTGCCAATCAGCGCGGTGGCATAGCCGGCTGATTTCAATTGATCTGCCAGAGTCTGTTCACCGGTGGGTAAACCAAGCAGTTCGGGACGCGTGGCGTAGGAATTCGCGCTGGCATTTAAATTGCCTTCATAGCCGAACCGTCTGGGGTCTCGACCGGTCATCAAGCCTGCGCGTGATGGGGAACAAACCGAACTCGCTACATAAGCATGGCGACAAAGCACTCCCGCAGCAGCCAGTTGGTCAAGGTTTGGCGTTTCGAGTGTTTGGCTGCCCATGCAGCCCAAGTCGCCATATCCCATGTCATCCGCCAAGATGACAACAATGTTTGGCGGACGCTGATTCTGCTGAGCCTGTAAAAGACTCTGGGATAGCAGGCACATCAGCACGGTCGCGATGGCAAGCGGCCTTCGAGCGAGAAAGGAAAGCACGATAGGCATGAGAAACTGAGCCAAACGGGAAACGCAGTGGAAATGAAAAACACCCCCTCGAAGTCTGGCGACGGGGTGTTGGCAATTCCAGTTTAGTCAATTGGTTTGACGGTTAACAGCGAAGAATGTTTCAGATGTCGTCGGCAACCTTTTTCAAATGCTGCTGAAGCTCTTGCTGAATGGTCGCAGGCTGGTTGGGGGCTCTGCTGGGGGCTCTGTTGGCCTCTAAATCACTTACCACTTGATTCAGGTCTTGCAACTGTTGCCTGACGACGCGTTGACGCTTAAGCATCTTGGCCTTGATTTGTTGGGAGCTTTCGCCAACGAACGCAGGGATCTCTCGTTCGCGTCGGCTCGCTTGAAGATCCGCTTCAACTCGCTCAATGTGAATGTGATCAACGTCCGGTAGCTCACCAATTTCTCGGGGGACTCTTAGCAGTTTGGACGAAGAAACGGTGCGCCTGTCTTGGGTGTCCAAGTTTGCTTCGTTTTCAGCAGTCACGCTTTCCAAGGATCGGGACAGGATTATTAGCAGGGCGAATGCGGAGACAGCAATCACGCTCATCTTGATCTTGTAAGCTCGCGCGGAAGCTTTGAGGGCCTGCTCCTCACGTGGAGTCCGATCAGACCCCAAGTCATTCATGTAGTCATCGGGCAGCTTGGAGTTTGGTTTTTGCTTGGAAGTTGGCATGATGGGCGTTCAGAGTTAACAGACTGGGGCGATCAATGCATTTGTTGACTGGTCGAAGGATTGTGACGCAATGTTTCACTGTGTCAAAATGGTTGGCAGGTTGTTGGCAATCTCTTGAAAGATCCGGACCAAGTCCGCCCCCGTTGCAGCGTGATAGTGTTTGCCACCGCCAACGGTGGCGACATTTCGCATCGCTCGAGTATCTGCATTGGGGCCAAAGGTAACCGTATGAATGACCATCGGGATTTCCGCGATCAGTCGTTGGGCAATGGGCCCGGCCCAGGGGGCTTCGTTCTCCATTCCATCGGTCATCACAACCATGGTTTTGGCTGCGTAGGGACGAGCACGCGCATCGGCAAGTGCACGAATGCCTTGATTCATTCCTTGTCCAATCGCCGTTCGCCCACCGGTATTTAAGCGATGGACAACACGCCGAATTCGGTTGAGGTCCTTTTCCAGCAGATTGTCAAGGGACGCCGCAGTTGAATAGCTCGCGAGCGAAACCTGTTCTTCCTGTGGTGTTTCGTCCAAAATATCTAAGAACGCATCCACCGCAACGACGAGGTCTTGCCAAGCATTTCTCGGCGCCATACCGTTTTCGTAATAGTCCTCGTAGACGGCCTGTTGATAGCTCACGCTGTCGTAGCCATCTGCATAGTAGTAGCGATAGCTGCCGGAGTTTCCATTCCTGGAACGGTTGACCATGCCTTGGTCAACGGCCCAGTTGATTGCGGAATTGCTGAAGGGGTCTTGGCCTGGTTCCCAGGGGAGTTCCAGGTCGTCCATCGATCCCGATCGATCCAGGACCAGTGAAATGTCGCGGTCAACCTGCATCGCCACCGAGGGCCAGGAGACTTCAAACTCGTTGATCCCTAGCAGTCCTGGCAGGATCACAGGCACCGGATTGTTCAGTGAGTTGTTGGTGCGATTGCCAATCACTTTGAACGCGCTGGCGGTCAGGCCGCCGCGAACCGCAGCGGTCGAGAGGGGTTGGAATTCGTAACGAGCCAGGACGCCGCCTGGCTGCACCCCGATGCCGAAGATGATTTCCCCGTCGTTGTCTCCGGTTTTCAGTGCCAGCGGTTCGCCGTTGACAACATTCATCGCGGCCGTTGCTGCTGCTGCTTGGATTCCAGAATCAACGGACTGGGTCTCGCTAAATGCTCGCCCGCCGGCGCGCGCTGCGGCATCAGTGGCGACCATCAGTTGGGTTCTGGTGAGCTGCATGTGCGCGCTGTTGATCGCAAATGCAGCCAGCATCACCAGCACTGGGAAGATCAATGCCATCACGCCCATGATGGCGCCACGTCGGTTGTCTCGGCACTGTTGTTTTGTCGCGACGTTGATTTGTCCCATGACCTGTTCCTCACCGATTGGTGAAAAGACTAGCTAAAAGAAGTGATCAAACGCGCAATCAGGCACGATTGCGTGCCGTTGACGCGCTAATTGGTATCTTGATTGAAGTAGTGTTCGTAACGCTCGGTATTCATGCGGGCGGTGGTTGTTAACGTTTTGTTGCCGAACAGTCTGGGTGTCAGTAAAGCGACTTCATTCAGATTCACCGACACCGTGACATCAACCCAAAGTGTGTCGCGATCAATCGTGGGGACATCGATGGTGTAGCCATTGTTGATGATCATGCCCAACACTTGTCTGGCTTTGGCTTCGGCTTCCTCTGCTGTTGCACCGGGCACAACCACATGCCGGGCAGCCATGTAAGCGGCATCCTGAGCGAGATTGCGAATCATGTTCATGCGAGCAATCTCGATGCAGGAGAAGCACAGGAAAAAGAAAAGGTTGGCGCACATCGCAAATTCAACTGCAGTGGCGCCGAGGCGTTGTCCATCGCGCTGGCGACGGATCGGACGAGCGCGATGTCGATGGCTTCTTGATGAGATCATGAGGTGTTCCTGGGGCTGACGAGCTGGGGCTGTTTGTTGGTCAAGACCCTTGGTTGGGATCACCCATTTGTGGGTTGCGATATTCCTTTCGCATCGTGCAATCTGCCGACAGGGTGTCCTTGGTGAAACGCCCCCAAGGCACGAGTAAATTGCCTTCTGTTGAAAGCGTGACGCGGACGGTTACATGTTGCAGTTGTTCGGCGTCTGTAAAGCCCGGGCTGCTTAAGGCGACGCTGCCCGCGTCGTAGGAAACATTGCGTTCATCAAGCACTTGGTAGATGCGGTTGATGACATCTTCGTCGGTTCGACCGCGAGCGACCCCGGCTCGTGCGCCCTCATAGGCCGCCAGCGTGATGGTTTCCTTCAAGAAAAACAGGGAGCAGAGATCCAGCGTTGCCATGGTGAAAACCAGCAGCAGCGGGACACAGAATGCCAACTCGACAGTCGCGACCCCTTTGCGATCGGGCCAGCGGGAAACGCAATGAGTTTGGTCATTGCGCAGAGATTGCCTGCGGCGAAACATGATGGGCACTCCGGCTAAAAGTGTACAAGCGCGTTCTCGCTAATAGGGTGAGAAACGCACAGTCAACACGGTGGACCCTATGCCATGAGGGCTAGGGGGCAAGCGATTTCCCCGAAGACTTAGCCAAACACATGATGTTTTTTTTGGGGAGGCTCGGTCGCCGTTGCGTGGCCTACTCATTGCGGCGAGTTTCATTGTCAGAAAGGTGTTAGGTGACGGAGGCGTGCAGGATGCCTGCCACGGGGTGGGGCTGTGGGGCGAATTATCCGTCCCGTTTTCACGAATTTGGCGGCCTAATGACGGTTCTCATACTAGGTTTCAACTGATGCTCTGTCTTGAGTGCCCCCACTTTAGCGAGCCCAGGCTCTTTGTCTCTGCTCCATACCATGCCCTTATCTGAAACACGGCTTATGAGTCCTTTCATCCCTTTTTTCGTGCGTTCGGGCGACAAAGCGGCTCGCCGCCCAGGCGATCGCCGCGGCGCAACCGTCGTTGAAATGGCTGTCGTGATGCCGGTCTTTTTCATGCTGGTTTTCGGCCTGATTGAGTTCAGTCGTGCAGTCATGATCCAGCAAACGATGACCGATGCAGCTCGAGCGGGTTGTCGGCGTGCCAGTTTGGCGTCTTGCAATGAATCCGGTGTCGCGGAGGCAGCGGCACGCGATTTGTTGACTCAGGTCGTGAACGATCCTGCAGCCTGCAACGTTGCGATCACTCCCAATGGCTTGTCGGCACTGGAGCCTGGGACTGAGATCACAACCACGGTGAGCACGAACTTTTCCGATGTGTCCTGGCTTGCGCCAAATTTTCTTGACGGCGTCACGATTAGCGCCACCGCGACCTCGCTTCGGGAGTAAGCCCATCATGAAAGATTCTGCATTATTCAATCAACTTCGCGCTGGTTCTGGTTCCCGCGCCCGTGCAACTCAGGCACCAGTCGCTGGGGTTTCTCGGCGTCTCGCAAGACGACAGGCTGCGTCACGCAAGGGTGCAGCGGTCGTCGAATTTGCCTTTGTTGCTCCCGTTTTGGTGCTGATGGTCTTGGGCAGCATTGATGTTGGCCAGTCGATTAGTGTGTCGCAGGTGGTCAATGACGCCTCGCGCGCCGGAGCACGCGAGGCCTCCAGAGATCGAGCAACCGATACCGCTCAAGTTAGCAATGCAGTGACTTCCTACTTGCAACAGAACTTTCCGAACGTTGCTGCGGAAACCTTGGCTGGTCACACGACGATCACCGTCGCTGATAGTGCGGGGACCGCCGTTAATGGGGACATGAACGCCTTGCAGACGGGGGATGCCGTCTCCGTGACCGTGACGCTGCAGTACGAGTCCGTACGTTGGACACCTGGTTTTCCCGGTTTGTCCAATTCGGCATTCACAACGACCACCGTGATGCGGCGTGAATAGCGCCAACGCATCATTCTGTATTCCTTATTTGTTTCCCTTTGATCGGTGTGTGAGTTTGGTAGGCAAACTCGTTTTGCTACGCAATCATTTTTGATTGATTTTTAAAGCTTTGAAGTTCAAACACCTTTTGGATCTAAGTTCGATGAGTGACTTCAGTCCTTACTGCAGGCCGACTAGGCGGCCAACTGCACACAGGACGGGGGCGATCGCAGTGATCGCCGCCGTTCTGTTGATACCGATGGCAGCGATGCTCGCGTTCGCTGTTGATTACGGATACTTGCTTCGTGAGCGATCTGAATTGCAGCGTGCTGCAGATGCGGCGGCACTCGCTGGCGTTCAAGATTTAATTCCTGACGACGAAGGCTTTCAGGATATCACTACAGCGATGGCGACCATTAGGGAATATATTGCCGCGAATATGACGGAACTTCAGGGATTCAATGTTGCGGATGCAGACATCGAAATCGGTCGATTCGATCCAGACATGATCTACGATTCTGTCTCGCTCTTGCAGGACGGGACGCTGGATACGATTCGAGTGACCCTGCGTAGAGATGGTGAGACGAACCCTGCGGTACCGCTCTTTTTCGCCAACGTGTTTGGCATGGACACCTCCGATGTCGTCGTCACGGCGACCGCTGTCTTGCAGAAAGCTCGCTACATTCCGCCAGGTTCGGATGTCTTGCCATTTTCGATTCCTAAAAACGAATGGGATAATATGGCGCAGAACGAGGTTTGGAATATTTACGGGGACGGACGGCTTGAAGACAGTCATGGGCACCTGATTCCTGGCAACTGGGGAACGGTTGACATTGGCAACGAAAACAACAGTACCGCAGACCTGTCCGATCAAATCATCAATGGGCTTCGCCAAGATGATCTGGATGAACTGTACGGTGATGGGCGAATTCCGACCAACGAATACATCGATGGTGACTTGGATTTCGACGTCCAGGCAGATACCGGTCTGTCGGGCGGAATGAAGCATGCGGTGAGGCAGATTCATGGTCAGACACGTCTGATTCCAATCTACAACGGCGTCAGTGGCAACGGCAATAACACCGAATTTAGCATCGTCGATTGGGCCGTGTGCCAAGTGGTGGACTCGCGTTTCCAGGGCTCGAAGAACACTTATGTTCGCGTCAAGAAGGCGTTCATCTATGACGGTGATTTGCGGCCACAACCTGATCTGGCAGTCAGCGAAGGATCGATCGTCGGTGCCTACACGGTACCCGTGCTGGTGGATTAGGCGATTGAACAGACCACGAGAATGATGTGGAAGACACGCGTTTGCCAAGGCAAGCGTAAAGAAGGGGCGTTTGAAGCGATTTGATTCCTTGACAGACAGTTTCATTCGTCCTGCTTCAGCACTGATGTCAGTGTTGAGGCAGGCCGAAAATTAAGCAACACGGATTTTACGATCATGGCTTTCTCAAAATTTCCTCAACCAACCGGCTGCCCAGGCCAGGCTCGCAAAGGTGCGATCGCCGCAACAACGGCGCTGCTGCTGATTCCGATCGCCGGAATGCTGGCCTTCGCGGTTGATTATGGCTACGTGCTTCGCGAGCGATCTGAACTTCAACGGATGGCCGATGCAGCCGCCTTGGCCGCCGTGCAGGAACTTGTGCCCAAGGCAGACTTGTCGCAAGATCTGGCTGCTACGCGAGCAGCGGTTCGCCAGTACGTGCAAATGAATTTGACTGATTTCGATGCCTTCACGGTCTTGGACGAAGACATTGAAATTGGTCGGTTTGATCCCGCAACCGTCTTTACAAACTTGACGATTGTCAATGATGGCGTGGCCGATACGGTCCGCGTGACGTTGCGTCGTGACACTGCCACCAACCCCGGCGTGCCAATGTTCTTCGCACGTGTGCTTGGCATGGACAGTTCCGACGTGGTTGTGACCGCCACGGCCGTGCTGCAGAAAGCGCGTTACTTGCCACCAGGATCTGGCGTGTTGCCGTTTTCCGTGCCAGAGAGTCATTGGAATGGTTTGCCGGAGGGGCACGTTTGGAGTATTTACGGGGACGGACATCTGGAGGATGGGGCTGGCAATATGATTCCTGGCAACTGGGGAACCGTCGACATCGGCATCTCCAATAACAGTACCCGTGACTTGAGCGACCAAATTCGTGGTGGGCTGTATCAAGACGATTTGAATGCGTTAAACGGCGAAAGTCGAATTCCCACCAACGAGTACATCGACGGTGATCTGGACTTTTACGTCAACGGTGACACCGGGCTTTCGGGCGGGATGCGACACGCAGTCGCCGACGTGCATGGTCAGACACGACTGATCCCGATCTACGACGACCTGGCTGGCCATGGTGGCGGCACAGATTTTCGAATCGTGGATTGGGGCGTTGTTCAAGTGGTTAATAGTGAGTTTCGCGGCAACGGACGCACGTTTGTCGAAATTAAAAAGACCTATCTTTATGATGGCGACTTGAGACCGAATCACGATTTGTCAGACACCTCACACAGCATCAGCGCTGCGTTTACAACTCCGGCATTGATTGAGTGATCGCTCGAGCAGCGACGAAAAGGCTGATTTTCCAAACCAAACAAGGCAGCATGCGACTTCTGGGTTGCATGCTGTCTTGTTTTGCGCGGTGCTGGAGAGAACGGGCAGGGCAGGGGGAGGCGCCCGTTGGGGGTGTCAGGGGCGGCGAGACGCTCGTGGTCTGACGCGGCAATCCATTTTAAAACTCATCTATCGTTTTCGACGGCATTTTTTCTAAAGTCATCCCGCTGAGAGGCCGACAGGCCTCCGTTATTTGCTTGGGCATTTGCTAGCAATCAATGCAGCTTGCCCAAACACCTTTGTCTTAGCGGTTCAACGTGTTGCGTTCTGTTTTCCTGTTCGTCTTTGCCATTTGTGTCGGCGTCTTGCCGATGTCAGCGCACGCGCAGACATTGGTCGCGGGCGAGCCATTGCAGGACGAGGCGATCTCTCCTGGCTTGCAGAATGCGATCTCGGACGATCAAGGCGTTTCAAGCGCGGGGCAGATGATTGAGTCAATCGCCGGTGGCGAGGGGTCGATTGTGGCTCCGGAGAACATTGGCAGCAGTTTGCGAGCGGTGCTGTTGTTGTCGGTCGTTAGCTTGGCTCCTGCGGTGCTTTTGATGACGACCAGTTACATTCGCATCATGGTCGTGTTGTCGTTGGTGCGGCAGGCGATTGGGCTGCAGACATTACCGCCGACTCAAGTGCTGACCAGTCTGTCGCTGTTCATGACGTTGCTTGTGATGACGCCGGTTTGGACGCGTGTGTATGACGACGCGATCGAGCCCTATCGTCAAGACGAAAGTGGCATGACGTTGGGGCAAGCCTATGATGCTGGCGCGTTGCCGATTCGTCAGTTCATGGCGGCGCAGATCGCCGCGGCCGACAATCGCGCGGATGTCTTTTTGTTTTACCGTCACGCCTATCCGGAGGGCGCTGCGCCGGAGTCCTTCGCTGAGGTGCCGATGCAAGTGCTCTTGCCGGCCTTTGTCATCAGCGAGTTGAAAGTCGCGTTCCTGATGGGCTTTACGATCTTTTTGCCATTATTGGTCGTCGACTTAGTGGTTGCCAGTGTGACGACGTCGATGGGCATGTTCATGTTGCCACCGGCAATGGTGTCGTTGCCATTGAAACTGCTGTTGTTCGTCTTGGTTGATGGTTGGCATCAAGTGGTTGGGATGTTGTTAAACAGTTTTGGGCCGATCAGTTGACTCACATCGATGCAGACACTGCGATTGAAATGTGTCAGCAAGCGTTGCTGCTTGCTGCCATGATTGCCGCGCCGATATTGATTGTTGGCGTGTTGATGGGATTGCTGACGGGGCTGTTGCAGTCTCTGTTTCAGATTCAGGATCAAGCAATTTCCTTTGTGCCCAAGTTACTTGCCAGCGTGATGGTGTTGCTAGTTTGTTTGCCTTGGATGTTTTCTCAGGTGATGCAGTTTTGGCAGACCATGTCGGGTGTCGAACCTTATTAGGGCTCTCGTTCTTCCAAACATCATTCGGGTCAGTGATCGCGCGTGTTTGAATCCATTGCATCTTGGTTGCCTGCGGGGTTGGATTCTAATTGGTCCAATTGGTTGCCAGGGGTGAATGCCTATGCGGTGGATTCGTTGGTGGTGTTCGTCTTGATCATCGCTCGGATCACTGGAACGGTTCTCGCGGTGCCCTGTTTTACGGCTTTATTGCCGATGCGATTCCGTTTGGTTTTGGTGATGGCGATTGCGTTGATTGTCGCACCCAGCACGATCGCTCATGGAACCGGGCAGCCAGTGCCATCAGGGGTGGTCGACGGATTGATCGCCTGTGCGCGCGAGCTGATGTTTGGCTTGGTGATCGGAGGCACGATCCAGTTGCTCTATTGCGGCATCTTGATGGCGGGTGAATTGATTGCTTCGGTGATGGGCATGCAGTTAGCGCAAGCGGCTTCGCCCAGTGAAGGCCAGTCCGTTCCACAGATGTCTCAGTTGTTAGGGCTATTGATTGTTGCCATCTTGTTTGCTGTTGGGGCGCATCGATTATTGCTGGATGGTTTGCTGATGAGTTTTCAGCGGATGCCGCCGACGGTGGTGCCATCAACGGCTGAGTTGGCGGAGTTGGTTTGGGACCATTTGGCGATCGGAATCGAATCGGGCTTGCGCGTTGCTGCACCGGTGATCGCAGTCGTGTTGATCGGCAACTTGGTTGTTTCCTTGATCAGTCGTTCGCTGCCACAGCTGAACTTGTTGGCGATCGGAATTAACCTGAATGTTTTAGGTGGCCTGGCGATCTTGGCATTGACCGTGGGTGCGGCTGGCATGATCTTTCAGGTTCAGGTGGCTGACACGCTTTCTCGGTTGGGGCTCTATTGATCTCGCAACATGTCAGATAAAGTTCATTTACCAACACCGAAGCGTCGCCAGCAGGCTCGTGCTCAAGGACGAGTTGCCAAGTCCAAGGAATTGGTGTCAGCCGGTGGCCTGTTGGCGCTCACGCTGATGCTATGGTTTGTTGCGCCAGACATTGCGGATCGAGCCAGTGCCAGCATTCGGCAAGTGACACAATCGTCAGCGATGATCCGCGCCGACGGTGAAGCCATTTATCAGCTGTTGATTGCCGCGGCCTTTTCGGGATTGATGATGCTGGTCCCCTTGGCGTTAGCGATGATGCTGGGGTCGGTTTGTTTGAGTGTGTTGCAAACCGGTCCGATGTTTACGCCAGCAAAGTTACAACCATCTTGGCAGCGAGTGTCTCCATTAGCGGGTTTGCGTTTGATGTTTTCGGCGCGACGTTTGTTCGCTGTGGCATTGGCTGGATTCAAGTTACTGGTGATGTTGGCCGTTGCCGGTTTGATGATCCAAGGCAAACTGCAGCAGCTTGCCATGCTGGGTGGTTTGCCACTGGTCGAGATCGCCGCCACGATCTTTCAGCTCGTGCTGGAGTGTGGTGTCTGGTTTGGGCTAACGCTGTTGATGTTGGCAGCGGCAGACTATGGCATCGCTTGGTGGCAGCATCAGCAAGACTTGATGATGAGTGAACAAGAGTTGCGTGAAGAGTTACGAAACGAAGAAGGTCCCCGCGGCCAGCAAGTCGCCAGGTCCCAGCCGGTGCAGGCGCTGGCTGAATAAGCATGCCGACTGGCAGCTTCAGCTCGATGGTGTGAGCGTGGGTTTTGCGTCTTATCTATTCTGCGTCACGTCGATTGTGGGGCTGTTCTGCCGTGGATCGTTAACCTTCCTGGTTCGGTGCTCCTATGCGTCCGGGGTTCGGGCGAACCTGATCGATGCTTGCAGTGTCGGTTGAGTGATGGGTGGTCTTGGGCGTTGGCAAGGGCTTGGCGTGCATGCCGCCATCGCAAGATTCTTGATGCAAAGTGCGAAACCCGCTTGACGATTTACGGGCTTTTGATCTAGGCTGTTGACATGAACCAAGCGTTGCGACTTCGAAACGAAATTCTCCTACTCCTTCCATTGCTAGCCAGCGGGAAGACGAGGGTTTCTACGCATCGCTTGACGGGCTGCTAACGCGGCCGACCAACCGAACAAACGCAAAAACCCGAGTCTTCCCTGAGGCTCGGGTTTTTTTGTGTTTGTTACCGGTCGTTTACCCGTCGTCGCATTGACCCACATCGTTTCGTTTCTAACGTATCGTTTTCACTTCCAGTATTCCTTTACCCGTCCGGCAGGACATTGACATGGAACCACAGCAAACAGCCAATGCTGACAGCAAACCCGCTGCGGCTGACGCGTCCAATGAATCGCGTCATATTCGGATTTTTGACACCACGCTGCGTGACGGTGAGCAATCACCAGGGGCCAGCATGAACCTCGCCGAAAAGCTGGAAGTGGCTTACGCACTCGAGAAACTTGGTGTGGACATCATTGAGGCCGGGTTCCCGATTGCTTCACCGGGCGACTTTGAGGCCGTTCAGCAGATTGCGCGTGCGATCAAGGGATCGACCATCTGTGGTCTCGCCCGTTGTAGTGAAAAGGACATTCTGCGTGCCGCCGATGCGGTTGAGCCAGCCGAGAAGTCTCGCATCCACGTCTTCTTGGCCACCAGTGCGATTCACCGCGAGTTCAAGCTGCGAATGACGCCGGATGAAATCGTCAAGCGAGCAGTCGAAGGCGTCAAGCTGGCCGTGAGCCGCTGCGAAGACGTCGAGTTTTCGCCCGAAGATGCCTGTCGTACCGAGCACGACTTCCTTTGCCGGGTTGTTGAAGCGGCGATCGAAGCGGGGGCCACGACGATCAATGTTCCTGACACCGTTGGATACGTCACGCCGCAAGAGATTTATCAAATCTTTGACATGCTGCGCAATCGAGTGCCCAACATGGACAAGGCCATCTTAAGCACGCACTGCCACGATGACTTGGGCTTGGCCGTCGCCAACAGCATGTCCGCGGTCGCGGCAGGTGCCGGGCAGATTGAGTGCACGATCAATGGGATCGGCGAACGAGCTGGCAACGCGGCGTTGGAAGAAGTCGTGATGGCGATGAAGACGCGCGGAGACTTCTATCGTTGCCACACCAGCATCGATAGCAAACGATTGGTGCCAACGAGTCGCTTGGTTAGCAAAGTCACCGGCATCAGTGTGCAGCGCAACAAAGCCATTGTGGGACGTAATGCCTTTGCACACGAATCAGGCATTCACCAAGATGGCATGCTGAAGGAACGCAGCACCTATGAAATCATGTCACCCGAAGAAGTTGGCATGGCGAAGACCGATTTGGTCCTGGGCAAGCACAGTGGACGCGCCGCGTTGGCCGATCGCGCTAAGACGCTGGGCGTTGAACTGGCCGGTGACGAACTGAAGAATGTCTTCGAACAGTTCAAAATCTTGGCCGATAAAAAGAAAGAGATCTACGATGGTGACATCATGGCTCTGATCCAACAACAGATCAGTACCAGTGACACTCAAGCGTGGACTTTGGTTGATTACGAAGTCACCAGTGCGATGGGCAAGACACCCAGCGTGAAGCTTACTCTGGCCAACGGTGGACAGGAAACCTCTGCCGTTGTGGCGCAGGGTGACGGCCCCATTGATGCTGCGTTTTGGGCTGTTGAGCAAATCACCGGTGTTGAGGTGATTTGCAAGGACTATCGGGTTCGCAGTGCAACCTTGGGCCGAGATGCCATTGGTGAAGTCAATCTAGAAGTTGAACACAAGGGCCGCCTGTATCGCGGCGTCGGCGTCAGCACCGACAGTGTCGAAAGCACGATCTTGGCCATGCTTAACGCGATCAACCGAATCGCTGCCGGGTAAACGCTGCTGAGTAAACTGGGTTCGTAGGGTGTCGTGCTTGCACGCACCATTGACATGGCATCGCACCGTTAAGCCGCAATCACGTGGATTTTCGGCTTCTGCACTGCCGGGCTCTAAGACCTTCAAAGCTGTTCCCGATCAGGTGCCCCGAAGAAACGTCCGGCCCGCCCGCCGAACGCCGTAGGTGTTCCACATGCGGTTTCGGGCTAGCCGAGCGTAGGGCTACTGTCATCTGCAGCACAGGCCTTCGCCAGAGGTTGCTCTGCCAGGTGTTGTCAGCGGCGCTGGTTCATTCAGCACGCCACAAGCTGCAAACGGCGCATGCTCGCATGCGCCGTTGTTGGTGCTCCTCATTCACGCTGTCATTCGCTTGGCTTCTTGGGCTTTGGTTCGTCGATCGGGAACTGCAGTTCGCCAGTCATTGGATCAGGCTTGAGACGCATCGAGTCTTGGTCAGGAGTAAATTCTCCGTCACCGGTCAGCATTTGAATCTGCGATCCGGGTGTGTCTGGTCCACTGGGGTCTGCGGGGACTTCGCCGACAATGTTGCCGACGTCCAGTGGTTCGTCCTCGGTTTCCATTGCCAGGACATCATCGACAGCGCGGCCGGTCAGTTGAACGTCCGGCAGGCCCGCCGTGTCGATTTCGTTGTCGCTTGGCACCGGGTCGAGTTCCTCTGGTGGTTCGGTGCTGGCGGTGGCAACATAGGCGTTCACGTCAGGGACTTCTGCGGCTTCGGACCAGTTGCCCGGTTCCCCTTGAGGCTGCTGAAACAGGCGATCGACGTTGCCCCGCAGTACTTGATGCCCCAGTTCAATCGCACGTTCTTCGCTCCAGCCATTCTCGCCGACGAATTGCTCTGCCAAAACGCCCGAGAGGATGCGGCGATACATGTCGAATTTGGGCAGGACGAATTCTAATTTATAAGCGTCGCTGTAATAACCGATTTGCTTGCTGCGTGGAACGGCTTCCAGGCGGGCTGTCAGGTCGCGTTGGATGAACGAGGGCGTGTTGCTGTACCACCAGTGACCGTTGGTGATCACGTTGGGAAAGATCCAGCTGTAGCTGACCAGTTCTTGGTTGGTCACACTGGCGAGAACCGAGACTGGAAACTTGACGCTGGGAAAGGCGTTGAACAGTTCGCGGTACTGAATCAGTGACACGCGGCTATCGTAAAGGTCCTGTCCCTGAAAGACGCCAGCGGGGTACACGCCGCGATTGACGCCGATCATCAAGTCAAATGGCAGTCGGAATTGGCTGCACAATTGGGCCAGTGTCCAGAAGATGAAATGAGAAAGCGTTTCAACACTGGAGGCGTTGCTGTTCAGGCCATTTTTGAGCACTTGGTCCAGTGCCGCCGCCGTTTCTGCATCGCTGATGTGAGTGGGAGCAAAGGTGGGCGGCAGCGAAATTGCGCAGGCTCGCGCTCCGTGGGCCACAAAGTGCTCAAAGCGTTGTCGCAAGGCGTCTCGCAGGCTGCTGAGCGAACCGTTGAGCGACACACCGCTACATGATTCCAGCCGCCGACGGACTTCGGGGTTGGCCAAATGAAAGACCAAGTCGTCGGTTCGCAAGCAGGGGATATAGGTGTTGGTATCGAAACCTTCCAATTCATCGTCGAAGTCGTTGGTCAAAAACACTGCCTCGACGTTGCTTTGGTCAAGGATCTGCTGGGACCAATTTGGCGATGACATTTTGGTCTCGGCCGCGTCGTACAGTGCTTCCCAGTTGTTGCTGGTGATTTGATCGTCTTCAAAGCCAAAGAAGGTCTGGCAGAGAGCGATCAGCCAGCCATAGTTTGCGGTGTTGCTAATGTTCTCTAAGCCAAACACCAGTCGACGCACGAGTTCCTGCGGACCGATATTGGGCTCTTCGATTTCCAGGCGAGGCATGCCAGCGGAATGAACCAGTTCGGTGTAATAGTGGTAGCCCAAAATGTCAGCCAGCGTTGTTGAGGCTGGGGCGTGCGGATTGATGTGCGTGTGAGGGTCGATCATGCGAATCGCGGAAATCGCCTGATAGATCGTTTCACGAGCCGAGGTGAGGTCACGCTGAGAATGAGAAACCATGTGAGCAATGCTTTGAGAAAGGGGCAGGCAAAATCAATGACGTGCGATTGTATTCGCAGCACCATGGCGGTGGGAATGACCGCGATCGCCGGTCGGATCGCGAATGATTGATTCCACGGCCACTGAGTTTAGCAGCAGGTCTGAGCTTTTGTCGCCGCCCCACATCGGGTCTGACACGCAGCCAGCCCCTGTGCGACCGGCATCGCCGATCCCCGCCTAAACCGCGCAAATCAACGTTTTGGGCTCCGATTTTGCGTGTTCTGCTCGGCAAAACGGTAGGAAAATGTGGAAATTAAGTTGCCATTACTAGAATGATAGCTCGTACAATGATTTCCGTACTCCGGTGGTTGCACTGGACCGATAGATCGTCCAAAGCGTGTTGATGCCCTCAAAGCGTTCGCTTTTCCATTCCTTTTTTGATTGCGAAAAGATGCCTCAGTTTCCTTTTCAAAACCCTTCAACGTCTCAGCCCGAGCGAACGTCGCTCACGGGCAACGATGAAGTGGTCGTGGAAACTGGATTTCAGCCGATGCCCCAGCAACAGCGGGAGGCCTTGTCGCCCGACCTGCGAATCGATGGTCCGCAATCGATCAAGCCGCCTGTCTTGTCAGAGCTGCCTGAGTCGTGTGCATCACAAAACGATCCGCCCGCTGACGCTTCGTCTGATCAAGTGGAGCTCACGCAGGATCAGCCACAGCAAGCTCCCGAATTGAGCGACTCGCCTTCAAAGGCCAAGTCAAATCACAGTGCTCAGCAGTCTCGGCGAATCCAACAAGCCTCGCGAGGTGCTCTGATCGAATCCTTGCGGCAAGCGATGATCATGGTGGTGACCGTGGCTGTCTTGCTGGTCGCGGCAAAATTTGCATTGCCTGGAATTGTGGAGTCGGTGACGCACGCGTTCCGGCGTGGACAATTGCGAGCCCAGCACGAAGTCGCGTCTGCCTCGCTCCGCGATGTCTCATTGGATTCCCTGAGTCATGCTTACCAAATGGTCAGTGATGTGGCCGGTCCCAGTGTCGTGCACATTGATGTGCAGCGTCAGGACGTTGGCAAGCTGACCCAGTTGTCCAGGAACTCGTCCGGTGCACCTTCGATCTTGATTTCAGATCAGGGCAGTGGAGTGGTCGTGGACACCGATGGTTATCTGTTGACCAATCGCCATGTGGTGATGGGCAGCGAGGTCATTGAGGTCACCCTGAGTGATGGGCGTCGCCGTAACGCTGATGTGATCGGGACCGATCCCGGGACTGACTTGGCGCTTTTAAAGGTTGACGCCGATCATTTGATTCCCATTCGCTGGGGTGATAGCGAGGCCGTTGGGATCGGGTCGCCAGTCTGGGCCATCGGCAGTCCCTTTGGCTTGAACAGCACGGTCACCTTTGGCGTTTTAAGCGGCAAGCATCGGGTGGTCCGAGCGGACGATCAATACCAAGATTTCATGCAAAGCGACGTTGCCGTCAATCCTGGCAACAGCGGTGGTCCGCTGGTCGATGCGGCCGGCAGTTTGATTGGCATCAACACTGCCATCATCGGTGACACATACCAAGGCGTTAGCTTTGCGATTCCTAGCGAAATCGCGCATCGTGTTTACGACCAACTGCGAGCCAAAGGCAAGGTGTTGCGCGGGCATTTGGGAGTCACTTTGCTGGAGGTTCCCGATCAGCAATTGACCAGCAAGAGCCATCTGCTGCGAGGCGCTCTGGTTGGCTCGGTGGTCGGTACGGATTCACCTGCTGCTCTGGCTGGATTGCAAGTTGATGACATCATCACGCACGTCGATGGCGAGGCAATTCGTTCGGTGGTTCATTTGATCCAAGTGGTGGGGAATGCCATGGCGGGAACGAAAATCGAAGTGTCCATCGTCCGCAGCGGCCAGTCCATGAATTTTTCGGTGTCACTGGGAACCCGTCCTCCGGCGCTGGACTTTCGATAGCCTTTGGCAACTCGCCCCATTGCCATTGCGGCGGATGCGTGCCCCGGTCGTTCTGTTTCGACGAAGGCTTGGGTGGTTCCTCGCACACCAATTGATGCAGCCTGTGTCACTCAGCCGTCTTGATCGTGACTCAAATGACTTGCGGGGTGGGGTCTTGCCTGTGCTGTGGCGAAATTGCCAGCGTTTCTGGCTGATTGACAATCGAAATCACTGTGGGACTGCTCTATACTTCCGTGATTCAGAATCACTGTTAGCAGGGTGCTCTCGCCGACCAGAGGCTGATTGCGAGCTCTCAACCTGCCTGCCACTTCAGGTGGCTGTTGCCTTCGAATATGACTTGAGATAGACGCCGTGAAAATGAAACCAATCACACTGTTGGCCGCCTTAATAGCCGTTTGTGCATTCTGTTTGGCTGGTTCAAACCGCCTCGTTTCGGCGGCTGAGCTTGCACCTGGACTGGCCAAGGAAAAGCCCGCTGAAGGTCCTTCCATCAAAGTGGACAAAAACCTTTACATGGTGCCCTACGATTTTCGCGTGCCAGGCACAGAGCAGGTCGTGGAAATGATCCCCGTGCCCGGCGGAGAGTTCATGATCGGTAGCCCCGAAACCGAAGCCGATCGTCAAGAAGACGAAGGGCCTCAAGTACGTGTCACCGTTGATCCAATGTGGGTTGCCAAGACGGAAGTCAATTGGGCACTGTACAAGGAATTCATGGCCTTGTACGGAATCTTCAAAGAGTTTGAATCGTCCGGGAAGCGTTCGGTCACCGATGCAAACAAAGTCGATGCAATCACCGCGCCGACCGAATTGTATGAGCCAACATTCACCTACGAGTACGGCGAAGAAGATAGTCAACCCGCCGTGACCATGACGCAGTACTCAGCTCAGCAGTTCACCAAGTGGCTCAGCCTGGTCAGCGGTCAACAGTACCGCCTGCCAACCGAAGCTGAATGGGAATACGCCGCTCGTGCTGGTACCACGACGGCCTACAGCTGGGGCGATGACGCAGACGCGATCGACGACTACGCGTGGCACTTTGACAACAGCGATGAAGGCCAGGGTAGTGTGGGGACCAAGAAGCCCAACGCATTTGGTTTGCACGACATGCACGGGAACGTCGCCGAGTGGACTGTGAATGCTTACACCGAAAATGGCTACGCAGACTTTGCTGACAAGCAAGGCATTAACGCAACGGAAATGGTGGTTTGGCCTTCCTCGCCATCGCCGTGCGTCCTGCGTGGTGGTACTTGGGAATTTGATCCGGAAGACTTGCGAAGCGCCTCGCGCTTGGCATCGGATGACGAAGAGTGGAAAGCTGACGATCCAAACTATCCCCGAAGCCCTTGGTGGTTCACCAGTGATCCATCACGTGGGGTTGGCTTCCGCATCTTCCGTTCGTACAAGCCATTGGCCAAAGACACGATCACCAAGTTCTGGGAACCACAAGCTGAAGACACCTTGTTGGATGTGAAGTCCCGGATTGATGGAGGTCGTGGCGGAATGGGATTGGTTGATCCCGAATTGCCAGCGGCTATCAAATAGACCAGGCGTTTGAGCCTCGTTTTGTTCCGCAAGACACTGCAACTCACACAGTGCCACTGCAACTCACACAGAGCCTTTGCAAACAAGATGTTTTGCAAAGGCTCTCTGTTTTTGGTTCTTCGTGCATTGGAGTGGCGAGTGGCGAGTGGCGAGTGGCTGGTGGCTGGTGGCTGGTGGCTGGTGGCTGGTGGCTGGTGGCTGGTGGCTGGTGGCTGGTGGCTGGTGGCTGGTGGCTGGTGGCTGG